>JBJEKB010000268.1:0-8618 GCA_051878395.1 Muribaculaceae bacterium | reverse complement strand
CCAGAGCAAATGGTTGTCGCGCACAGTGAACGGATTGAAATAGATGGCGAAAAACAAGGCAGACGCACACACAATCGAATAGACCAGCTGGCGAGTGGCAGTAAGCCCGACAAACACCCCGTCCCAAATGAAAGTGGAAACACCCACCACCGGAATCAGCAGGCACCACAGGCGGTAGCGCATAGCACAATCAATCACCTCCTGCGAAGTGGTGAGCAACGACAAAATAAACGGAAGCGCACCGCCATAAAGAGCGGCAAACAAGAGAGTTACGCCAAGACCCCATTTGAGCAGAGCCGAGACACTTCGCCGCAACATGGCATCGTTCTCCTCGCCCACACAGCGTCCTACAAGAGCCTCGCCCGCAAAAGCAAAGCCATCCATGAAATAGGTGAAAACCAGGAACAACTGCATAATGAGCGCATTGGCGGCAAGCACAGTGTCGCCACTGCGAGCACCCGCCGACGTGAAGAAAGCGGTAACCGCAAGCAGACACACACTGCGAATGAAAATATCGCGATTCACACGGAAAAACTTCCCAAGCCCCTCCCCTTCGAGCACACCGCGCAGATGGCTAAGACGGAGAAAACGCCTGTAGCGGCACACAAGCAGCACCACCGACAGCGCAATGCCAAAATATTGAGCCACAAGGGTGCCAACGGCAATACCCACAAAGCCATAGCCGAGCACAAACACCGCAAGCAGGCTCATCGCCACATTCACCACATTGACCGACACCGCAATATACATCGGGAAGCGGGAATTTTGCATCCCGATATACCACCCCTTGAGCGCAGAGGTGCAAAGCATCGCCGGCGCTCCCCACACACAGATGTAGAAATACCTGCCGGCGAGAGTCGCCACCCTGTCGGAAGGTGCCAGCAGCGCCAGCAACAGCGACTTGAGCGGGACCTGCAACAGGAGAATCGCCACACCGATGGCAAGCGCTATAGCGAGCGCACGAAACAGCGTCGTGGATACCATATCGTCGCGCCGAGCGCCGTAGAACTGCGCCGTAACACCGGTGGTGCCCATCCGCAAGAAAGTGAAATTCCAGTAAAGCATATTAAACATCATCGCGCCCAGGGCAATAGCGCCAATCTCGGCACTGTCGCCGATGTGCCCCGAAATGGCGATATCAATCAGCCCGAGCAACGGCACGGTTACATTTGTGATGATTGCCGGGAGCGAAAGTTGCAATATTGTGCGGTGAAGTCTCATATCGGGTGCAAAATTAGCCATAAATTCGCATAATTTGGTCCAAAACCGACAAAGATGTGGCAAATGTTGTCAATTTTTCGTAATTTCGTGGCGCGAAAAATCAAATATGAAAATTGGGAAAATAAATCTGGGAGAAAAGCCGCTATTGCTGGCACCAATGGAGGATGTAACCGACCCCTCGTTCCGCCTCATCTGCAAGGAGCAAGGAGCCGATATGGTATATACCGAATTTGTGTCGTGCGATGCTTTGATACGCAACATCAACAGCACCACACGCAAGCTACACATACAGGATGCCGAGCGCCCTGCCGCCATTCAAATCTACGGCAAGGATGTTGACACAATGGTGGAAGCGGCACGGATAGCCGAAGCCGCCAATCCCGACATTCTCGACATCAACTTCGGCTGCCCGGTGAAGAAGGTGGCATCGAAAGGAGCCGGCGCCGGAATGTTGCGCGACATCCCCAAGATGCTCGAAATCACCACCGCGGTGGTGAAGGCTGTGAATATCCCGGTAACGGTGAAAACGCGCCTCGGCTGGGACTGCGAGAACAAGATAATCGTAACGCTTGCCGAGCAACTGCAAGACTGCGGAATCCAGGCGCTGTCGATTCACGGGCGCACCCGCAGCCAGATGTACACCGGCGAAGCCGACTGGACTCTCATCGAGGCTGTGAAACGCAACCCGCGCATGACAATCCCCATTATCGGCAACGGCGACGTAACCACCCCGGAACGCGCCCGCGAGTGCTTCGAGCGATATGGCGTGGATGGCGTGATGGTGGGCCGTGCCTCGATTGGCGCGCCATGGGTGTTTAGAGAAATGCGCGAATTTATCGACACCGGAAGTGTAACCCCTATCCCTTCATCGGAAAAGATGGCAATGCTCCGCCGCCAAATCAACGAAAGCATCAGCCGCATCGACGAAATCAGAGGGATTCTGCACATTCGCCGACATCTCGCCGCCACTCCCCTATTCAAAGGGATTCCCAACTTTAGAGAGAAACGCATCGCCATGCTCCAGGCAAAGACATTTGCCGAACTCGACGAGATATTAACCGATATAGAAACTAACATAGTACCAACACTTTAGCATTCAGACTATGAAACGTATTATTTTACTGCTTACCATCGCCATGAATTTTGGCATAGCCTTTGCCGCAAAATATGCAGTGAAGGTGGGGGAATTTACCCACTTGCAAGTGGATGACAATATAAATGTGGTTTATTCCAACAACCCCGACTCTGTGGGGATGATTAGCTACGAGACAACTCCCGACATGGCAAACAAAATCATGTTTTCGACCAACAGCAAAGGACGATTGAAAATCCAGGTTATGACCGGCGCTGTCGATCACCCCAACTTGCCGGTGGTGCATGTCTATTCATCGTTTCTCACAAAAATAGAAAATTCATCGGACAGCACCCTTACAATCGCTTCTATCGCGCCCGCGCCCGAAATCGAGATTAAACTCACCGACAACGGCAAAATCAAGGCCACCGGCATCGAGGCTACCAAACTCAAAGTGGAAATCCTCACCGGGAAAGGGGTGATAGTGGTGTCGGGACAATGTGTCGATGCAAGCCTCAAATCGATTGGCACCGGGGAAATACAAGCCGACAAACTCAAAGCTACCAATGTTACCGCGACAATCAGCGGCACCGGGTGCATCGGATGCAATGTCTCGGGCAAACTCGTGGTGAAAGGGCTTGGAACAGGCAAAGTGTATTACTCCGGCAAGCCTCAAGAGGTGAAAACCCACAAACTCGGCAGCATCAAGGCAATACCGCTCGAAGAAGAATAACCGATGGCTGAGACTCCTACCGACAATATCAAACTACTCACCGCCCGCACTCTCAAGTGGAACACCATCGACAAAGTGCTGTCGCAAGTGCTTTATGCCGTTACCGGCATAATTCTTGCCAACGTGGTAACGAAAGAGGAGTTTGGACTCGTCGGCTCGATTCTCATATTCCAGGCGTTCGCATCGCTTCTTGTGGATAGCGGCTTCTCTTTTGCCATTATCCAGAAGAAGAACCCCACCGACACCGATTTCAGCACGGTGTTCTACTTCAACTTTGCCATGAGTGTGGCAATCTATGCCGTGCTGTGGTTGGCGGCACCGCTAATCGCCGACATTTTCGGCTCGGAGAAGCTCATCCCCCTATCGCGGGTTATGTTCCTCACATTCATAATCAACGCCACCGCTGTGGCGCAAACCAACCGCCTCACGAAGATGATGACCGTGAAAATGGTAGCCGTGAGCAACACCATCGGACTTGTGGTGTCGGGGATTGTGGGCGTGTGGCTCGCTCTCGCGGGATACGGCGCATGGGCGATTGTGTGGCAGTCTATCACTCTTGCGACAGTGAAATCGGCGATATTATGGGCTACCTCGAAATGGACGCCATCGCTCGTGTTCAGCTTCGACTCTCTGCGGTCGATTTTCAAAGTGGGCGCAGGGGTGCTCACCACATCCTTTCTCAATACGGTGTCGCTAAACATCTACAACTACATTATCGGCGCATACTACAGCCTTACAAGCTTGGGAATATACACCCAAGCCGACAAATGGAGCAAAATGGGGATTGCATCGCTCTCACAGATATTCACATCGTCGTTTCTGCCACTGTTGAGCAAATTCCAGGACGATAAAGAGCAGTTTCTGAAAACGGTAGCCAAGACCAACCGCTGTGTGGGGTACATCATGTTCCCATGCTTCGGGGTGCTCATCGCATCGTCGGAGACGATTTTCCACTTGCTGTTCGGCACCAAATGGGACGAGGCGATACCTCTGTTCCAACTGCTGCTCATCAGGGGGATTTTTGTGGTGATAACCGCCTTGTACAACAATTTCATCATCTCGATTGCGAAATCGAAGGCAATGATTTATAGCGAAGTGGTAAAAGACCTGCTTCTCGTGCTTGCGATAGTGCTCACAATAGGCGAAAGCATGACAGTGCTTGTGCTCGGGCAGGTGGCATGTGGCGCGGTGTTCTTTGCGGCATCGCTCATTATCACCTCACGGTCGATGAAATGCAGCGCATGGCTGCTTGTGCGCGATTTCCTCCCCTATCTTGCAATAGCAACAGCAGCCATCATCATTCCGATAATGGCTGCCGGATATATTTCCAACAATTTGCTGCTTCTTGCAGCACAACTTGTTTCGGGATTCGGAGTCTATTTCCTTGTGTGCTTCGTTCTCGGCTCAAAAATCCAGAAAGACATTTTCAATTACGCATTCGGGCGATTCCTGAACCGCAAATCGTAATCAACTATCAGATTCTCACCTCTTTACCCAACGAAATCACTTTGACAAGGTTGAGCGTCTTGTCGAAGATGTTGATGTCGGCGTCTTTACCGCGTTGCAACGAGCCTTTGCGGTCGTAGATGCCCATGATGCGGGCAGGGGTTTCGGAAGCCATCCTCACAGCATCGGCAAGCGGGATGTAGGCTTGATCGACAGCGGTGCGAATGAGGCGGTCCATAGTGGCGATACTTCCGGCGAGGGCTGAGCGGTCGCTCAATTTGCACACACCATCCTCGATAATCACACGCGGGTCGAAAGCCACCTGGCTGTCGCTTGCGGCGCAAGCAAGTGCGTCGGTGATGAGGCAAGTGCGCTCCACGCCTTTAACCTTGTGGATGAGGCTGAGCAGCACCGGCGGAACGTGGATGCCATCGGCAATCATCTCCACGGTCATGTCGTCGATGAGATAAACGCTCTCCACTGTGCCTTCGTGCTTGAATTCGTGATACTTGTGGAAGCCCGGCATAGCATTGTAGAAGTGTGTTACATGGGTAAATCCCGCCTCGAAACCCGCCTTCACAGCCTTGAAGCCCGCCGAAGTGTGGGCGATTGAAGCAAGCACAGCCTTGCGAGTGATAAATTTGGCGAAATCGAGTGCACCGGGCATCTCGGGAGCGGCGTCCCAGCGCTTGATGCAGGCATTGTTCTCGATAATCGGCACATACTCATTGGGGTCGGGCAACTTGATGTTCTCGGGAATCTGTCCTCCTGCCATCACGGGATTGAGATAATGCCCCTCGAGGTGAAGACCCATAACGATAGAGTCTTTCTCCTTCATGAGTTTGTCGCAAGTGGCGGCTGCCGCCTCAATCATCGGCACTGTAGAAGATGACAAAGTGGGGAAAATGGCAGTTGTACCATGTTTTAGGTGAGCGTTGACAGCAACGCGGAAAGCCTCTTCGGAGCCTTCCATAAAATCGCGACCGCCACCACCATGAACGTGGATTTCGATGCCACCGGGCACAACATAGTTGCCGCGAGCATCGTAAGCGGTGTCGGCATTCTCTTCGATACGGCTGTTGTTTCTGATTTCTTCAATCAAGCCATCTTTAATGATGACAGATGCGTCTTTCACCCACCCAGCCGGAGTGAGCACTTTGGCATTATATATCTGAGATATCATAATTGTGTGTTTATGTATTTATTTAAAACCATTACAAAAGTAGTATTAATTTTGCAACGATTTTAATAATTAGTATATTTTAATTGTTATACATATATTTTCACATTACAAAGGGGCAAATTTGCCCTGGAACATCATTATTATACCTGTTTCGTAATTTTTATAACAAAAAAATTTAGCCAACTATTGCACAGGTCGAAAAAATGTCTTACCTTTGCAGTCGAAAATGGTGAGGGTAGCTCAGTTGGTTAGAGCATCGGATTGTGGTTCCGAGGGTCGAGGGTTCGAGCCCCTTTCTTCACCCCACAAAAAAAGAGACTCAAATGAGTCTCTTTTTTTGTGTCTTATCACGTTCTCACAAGGCGAGGAGATAGGCTCGGAGGTCGTCCCAACGATAGAACGGGAATGTAGCCGAGGGCATATCCACAGCTATCTCGCGCTCGTTGAGCATGATTTTCACCAATATATCCCTTTTCTTGTTGCGGAAGAATACCATTTGCACATTGGATGCCATCGGGGAGATTTTGAAGTCGCTCCACACGGCGCCAAGACGCTCGGGACGCATCTCGTCGGTGTAGCAGTTGGTGAGGCGCATCAAGGCTGTGAGCGGGATGATGTTGCCGTCATGTCCGAAACGGAAATCGGCTCCATGTTCGCCCGAGGAAATGCAGCGGTCGGCTTTGGCAACGATGTCGCGCACCAAATTGCGGGCATTGCCGGTGAGTTGCCCCTCGGCATCCGCGTATGAGGAGTTGCAGGCAAAGAAATTGAAATTGAACACCTGCCACAGCGAATAAAGTTCCTCGGAGGTGAAAATATCGAAGAAATCAATCTTCGTTTCCATGTTTTGCATATCCACGGCAACCCAATACATCTGCCACATAAACTCCACAGGGTCGAGCCACGTTGCCGCCCACGACGAATCGGAGAAGATGCTTGCCACGAGGCGCTCCGGGCGTGTCTGCTCGGCTCGGAAACGGCGCCAGGACTGATACCACGGACCCTTTTCGCTGCTGTAGAAGCCCGATTCGGGGGAATGGTAGTTGAGGAAATACATATTTCGCTGCGACGACTCGCACGGGATTACAAGAGACGGCTCCAAGGCGCGCAATTCGCCAACAAAGGAGAACATGGAATGAGCACAACGCATCACGACGGTGGAACAGGCTGTGTAGCGACCGGTTGCGTCGAAAACCTGCGGGAATGAGGTGTACATGCGGTGCGCAATGCCTCTGTGCTGACGCACACCGAGGGGAGAAAGTTCGCCTCCGCGCCCCTGAGCCTCAATCCACACGGAATCAAGCCGGGCAAGAACATCTCTACCCAGCGGAGTAAGCGCACCGGCATCTGCGGCACGGCGCAGAATGTCCCTGGGGGCAGTGTAATCGTTGTCGGAAATGAGATACCTCGAGCCGTGGCGCCCATAATGGCTGATGTAAAACGGTTTGTAGCCATTTGGAGCAGGTGTTTGGAGGATTTCCGGCTCGGGATAGGCGTAATAAACACCACCGGCTTTACCGGGAGTAGCGGCAATCTCTTCGAGCGAGGCCTGCGCAAAAGCGCAGACATTCACCACCGCAGCGATAAATAGGAATAATAGATTTTTCATGAGTAGTAAGTTATTTTTGTGGGGGACTATAATTCGTCGGTATCGTCGTATTTTTGGAAGAGGAAATCGTTGTAGGGGAAGCGCTGAGTGTGAATAATCTTCGCTTTCTCGTATAATTTGCTCTTGAGCTCGTCGATATTGATTTTGTTCTTAGCCGAGATGAAAATGCAGTTGTCGTTCATTCTCGCCATCCAGGACGCCTTGAGTTCATCGAGAGAGATATTCTCGCGGGTGCGGGGAGTGAGGTCGTCCTCGTCCTTGGGGGTGTAGGAGAATGCGTCGATTTTGTTGAAGACGAGAATCATCTCCTTGTCGGTGGCATCGCACACATCGCGGAGGGTTTTATTCACCACTTCGATCTGCTCCTCGAATTGCGGATGCGAGATATCGACCACATGAACGAGAATATCGGCATCGCGCACCTCGTCGAGGGTACTCTTGAAGGAATCCACAAGGTGGGTGGGGAGCTTGCGAATGAAACCGACGGTGTCGGTGAGCAAGAACGGGAGGTTGTCGATAATCACCTTGCGCACAGTGGTGTCGAGAGTGGCAAAAAGTTTGTTTTCGGCAAACACATCGCTCTTGCTGAGCAGATTCATAAGGGTGGATTTACCCACATTGGTGTATCCGACGAGCGCGATACGGGTGAGTTTTCCGCGATTCTTGCGCTGGATGGTCTTTTGGCGGTCGAGAGAGCGGAGACGCTCCTTGAGGAGCGAGATTTTGTCGAGGATGATTCGGCGGTCGGTCTCAATCTGAGTCTCACCGGGTCCGCGCATACCGATACCACCGCGCTGACGCTCGAGGTGGGTCCACATGCGGGTGAGTCGCGGCAGAAGATATTGATATTGTGCGAGTTCCACCTGCATTTTGGCATTAGCGGTCTGTGCACGCTTGGCAAAAATGTCCAAAATGAGGTTGGTTCTATCGAGCACCTTCACTTTTAGTTCGTTTTCGATATTGGAGACTTGCTTAGTGGAGAGGTCGTCGTCGAAAATCACCAGTCCGATTTCGTTCTCCTCGACATATTGACGGATTTCTTCCAACTTGCCCTTACCGACAAATGTACGGGGATTGGCACCATCGCAGCGCTGAAGGAATTTCTTCACTGTAACGGCACCGGCAGTGTCGGCAAGAAAAGCGAGTTCGTCGAGATATTCATTTGCTTTCACCTCATTCTGTTGTGGAGTAATCAGCCCCACAAGCACAGCCTTCTCGGCCAATTCATCAAGATTGATTCGTTCTATCATAACATTAAATATGCTGCAAAGATAATAAAATAAAATGAGATGGAAATTGCGGGGGATATAGAATAAGAAAGCCCCGGAGGGGTCCGGGGCTTAGGGGGCGGTTA
>JBJEKB010000267.1:0-8648 GCA_051878395.1 Muribaculaceae bacterium | reverse complement strand
GAAGACAAAAGCACCTTGTCGATCATGCCATATTCCTGAGCCTCGGCTGCAGTCATCCAATAGTCGCGGTCGCTGTCGGCCTCAACCTTGGCGAAATCGACACCCGAATGGTCGGAAATGATGGTGTAAAGCTCCTTTTTCAATTTGAGGATTTCGCGAGCGGTGATTTCGATATCGGATGCCTGTCCCTGCACACCACCAAGCGGCTGATGAATCATCACGCGTGAGTGCTTGAGAGCGAAGCGTTTCCCCTTTTCTCCTGCCACGAGAAGCACGGCAGCCATCGAAGCAGCCATTCCGGTGCAGATTGTTGACACATCGCTTGAAATATACTGCATGGTGTCGTAGATGCCTAAACCTGCATATACCGAACCGCCGGGAGAATTAATATAGATTGAGATATCTTTGCCGGGCTCGGATGTGTCGAGATATAGTAGTTGAGCCTGGATTACATTGGCTGCATAATCATCGACTTGAGTGCCAAGGAAGATGATACGGTCCATCATAAGGCGTGAGAACACATCCATCTGCGCCATATTCAGTTTTCGCTCTTCGATGATTGTGGGCGATACATAATAATTGTCGCTGATGTGGGAAGTGTACTGGTCGAGAGCCAATCCATTCATTCCAAGATGCTTAACAGCATACTTTCTGAAATCGTCATTCATATTAGTGAGTTCTTAGTCTTTAAATTTTCTATTTTATCTATGCAAATATCATTGGGCAAGCATCGTTTATCGGCAAGCCCGAGATATTAGTGCAAAGATAATGAATATTAAGTGTAGAATCAAGCAAAAAACAACCAATGTTCAAAAAAATAATGGAAAAAGTTGGTAATTTTATTTGTTCAAAGAAAACAAAATGCAATTACACCTTATTTATATATATTGCATCAGCTGAAAAAGTAATGCGACTTGCGGTTGTCGGTATTAAGGCAACGACGCAAGTCGCATTGATGAGTTATGAATAGAGAACCTTGCAGGCTATTATGCCTGTGCAAAGAGTTTCTCGAAATCTTCGATAGACACTGTCTTTTCTTCGACTGTTACTGCAGCGCGGATAGCGGCAAAGAGTTTGTCGTCGATAGCACGGTCAACGAGGTTCTGGCGATACTCTTTCTTCTCTGCCAATTCGCGGGCATAGTTGTTGAGCACCTCGGGATCTACATTTGTCATGCCGTATTGAGCAAACTGTTGAGTTGCAACAAGGCGAGCGACATTAACGATATCCTCTTCTTTAACTTCTACTGCAAATTTAGCAGCGAGTTTGTCTTTAATCAACTGCCATTCGAGGCCGGGAATCATTTTCTCGAGTTCCTCGGCAGGATTTTCCACCTTGCTGTCGCGGTATTTCAACCAGCGCATGAGGAATTCTTTAGGAAGCTCAACGGCACCGACTTTTGCTTTTACATAATCTTGCACATCGACAGTGAAGCGGTAGTTGCTGTCGTTAACAAATTGAGAGGCAATCATCTTCTTGATAAGTTCGCGATATTCCTCTTCTGTTTTAGCAGCGTCCTTGCCGAATACTCCTTCATAGAGTTCTTCGTTGTGCTCTGCAGGATGAAGCACGAGGATTTCAGTGATAGTGAACTCGAAGTCGCCCTTCATTTGCTCTGCTTGTTCTTTGTCGATTTCGAGCATAGAAGCGAGTTGGCTTACATTGCCGCCTGTTGCTGTCCATGGATTGTAAACAACAGTGTCGTTGAGTTTCTTGCCGATAAACTTGGCAGCCTCTTCTTTGCCTGCGAAATATTCGGGAGCAACGATAGCCTTCTCTACAGCCACACCATCTTCGAGGTGAGCGCCGTTTTCGTCGAGTTGTGCGAGCGAACCTTTAACAAGTGCAGTCTCATCAACCACTTCACCGGGGAGCTGTTTGCCAAAACGACGTGTGAAAGCCTCGTCCTGGCGGTTAATCATCTCTTCGGTAACATCGATGTTGTAATAAGGGATCTTGTCGTTGGCATCGAGAGTTACATCGATTACAGGAGACAATCCGATTGAGAATACCACGTTGAAGTTTTTATCTTTTTCGATATCAAACTCGCCGGCATTGTCAAGCATTGGCTCACCAAGGATATCAATCTTCTCTTCTTTGAGATAGTTGAAGAGAGATTCGTTGATTTCGCGGTTTACAACCTCGAAAAGAACTTCCTTACCAAACATTTTCTGGAGCAAAGCCTTTGGAGCGGTTCCGGGACGGAATCCTTTGATGCGTTGAGTTTGTCCGAGACGTTTCAATTCTTTTGCCACCTTTTCGGCGTAGTCATTTTCTTCAACCGACACTGTGAGTTTTGCCGACACATTGTCGATTTTTTCCATTGTTACATTCATTGTAGAGAGTGTATATAGTTTACTAATTAATATTTTTCTGTTAACTCGTGAAATCACGGGCATTAATCGGTCGTTTTGACACATACCCGACATTTCGGACTGCAAAATTACATTTTTTACTTGTCTATTTCAAATTTATCCGACATTTTTTGCAATTTATGCTGTTTAACTACATGCAAAAAGAGTGCCAAAACTCGAAAACGGCGAAAGTTGGGCATTTTTTTTTGGAGATTGAGCTATATTGCATTACCTTTGTCATTAAAATTTTTGACAATGAGAAATTTGCTATATACGATACTGACATTTTGCACTTTGTGCACCTTATGCGCTTGTGGCAAACTGTCAATCCTCGATTTTTCGCTCGGAACCAAGAGCCTTGTTATGTATGCCGGACAGACAACCCAGATTAAAGTGGGCATCTCATACACCGGCGCCGACACTGTGGAACTTCATTTCGCTTCTGCCGACGAAACGGTCGCAATGGTGGACAACAAAGGGAATGTTACCGCAGTGGAGCAAGGTAACACGGTGATTACGGTGAGTTGCGAGGACCGCTCGCTGGAATGTGAAGTTACCGTAACACCACAAGTGTGTGTCGTTGGCTATTCGATGAGTAGCGGCGGTGTCTGCGAGGCTTTCCAATATTTCGACAACACTTATTCAACATTCGCATCGGGAATGTCGGCAAGGCCTTATTCGGTTATCTTCAACGGAGAGAAGAAAATCATCTGCGGCGAGGGAAAGAAAGCGACATCAACCGAAGAGAGTGCCAACCCGTGGCGCGCCATGTATTGGACCGACGGAAAGGCGACCACGCTCGACAACAGCGAACTCGCTTCGGCGGCTTACGGACTCGCCATGTCGGGCGATTCGTTGCTCGTTGTGGGTGTGAAGACCGATGCCGAGGGGAATATGAACGCATATTTGTGGACACCCAAGAGCGCTGTGTGCCTCGGCAACGATGCAATAGCCTCTTCGGTGAAAAGCGCCGGCAACACTATATATATAGGTGGAACACTGAACGACTCCCCCACCCTGTGGATAAACGGGATTCCCAACACATACCCGGGAGTGGGTGAAATCAACAACATCGAGGTGGTTGATGGTGTGGTTTATGCCGTGGGCACCTCGCTATTCAATGGTGTGGCATGTGCTACCCTGTGGACCGACGGTGTTGCCACAATCATTAGCGAAGCAGCCTCGGAGGGCACCGACCTATCGGTGTATCGCGGCGCGGTGAGCGTGTGTGGCAGCGTGGGCAACCGCGGTTTTGTGTGGGACTCGGTTTCCGGAATCTCAATCCCCGACAATAGCGGCGCCGGCAACACCTTCACCGGCATCGAAGCAGGCAGAAACGGAGTGATGTTGAGCGGCTACACAGCCATCTACGACATCCAGTCGTCGGCTCTCAACCATTATGCCATTTTGTGGCAACAAGAGCCTATAACTATAGCACCCTCAGGCACATCGTCCTATGCAACCGCTATCGTGGCTCGATAGTCAGCATCGCCGAAACAAAAAAAATCGCAGTATTTGCAAAAATATTTTTACAAATTGTTTTGATTATTCATATTTATATATAACTTTGCAACATAAAACAAATAAGAAATGACAAAATACTTTGCATACTATTTTTACTTTTACTTTTATTTTACCCAAAATAAAGGCGCGGATTTATGTATGCAACAGTTTTGACAACTTTTTGATAAACAATAATACGAATCCCGCCAAAGCGACGGGATTTTTTTATAAGCAGTATCTTAACTAATATGAAGAGAGTAACAATACAAGGCATAGCAGGGTGCTACCACGATGCAGCAGCGCACGAATTCTTCGGCGACGAGGAAATCGAAACCATTCCATGCGACACGTTCCCCTCGATGTTCGACACATTGCGCGGCGACCCGTCGCTGTTTGCCACACTCGCAATCGAGAACACCATTGCCGGCTCACTACTCCAAAACCACGAATTGCTTCGCAAAAGCAACATGACAATCATCGGGGAGCAAAAAATGCACATCTCCCATGTGCTCGCCGCACTTCCCGGGCAGAGCATCGAATCGCTCACCGAGGTGAACTCCCACCCTATGGCTCTGATGCAGTGTGAAAACTTCCTTCTCCACCACCCCAACATGAAGATGGTGGAGAAAAACGACACCGCCGGCTCGGCTTGCGAAATTGCCGAGAAACAACTCATGGGACATGCTGCCATCTGCGGAAAATATGCCGCACAACTCTATGGCTTGGAAGTCATTGCCGAGGACATTCAGACTATCAAGCGCAATTTCACGCGTTTCCTTATCCTCGCCGACCCTATGGCTGAACAAACTCTCAATCCCCTGCACAAGAAAAACAAAGCTTCGCTCGTTTTTGCGCTCCCCCACGAACAAGGGTCGCTCTCGCAAGTGCTCGCCATTTTCTCGTTCTATGGGATGAACCTAACCAAGATACAATCACTCCCTATTCTCGGACGCGAATGGGAATACCGATTCTATATCAACCTCACTTTTGATGACTACACTCGCTATCGTCAATCGGTCGATGCCGTGAGACCTCTTATCAGCGATTTTAAAATACTCGGAGAATATGAAGAATTCAAGCAGCAACTCTAAGCCGGTGGTCCCGGCTCGCCGTCTCGACTCGGTGAAAGAATACTATTTTTCCAAGAAGTTGAAAGAGATAGCGCAACTCAATGCCAATGGAGCCGACATTATTTCGCTCGGCATCGGCGGTCCCGACCGTCCGCCGCACAAAGATGTTATCGACACCCTCTGCTCCGAGGCTACGGTTGCAAGCAACCATAGCTACCAGCCATACGTCGGTATCCCGCAGCTGAGGCAGGCATTTGCGGCATGGTATTTGCAACACTATGGTGTGTCGCTCGATGCCAATACCGAAATTCAACCGCTCATCGGCTCAAAAGAGGGAATACTCCACACCTCTTTGGCTTTTGTCAATCCCGGCGATGGCGTGCTTGTCCCCAATCCGGGCTACCCCACCTATTCTTCGGTGAGCCGCCTTGCCGAGGCTGAAATTTTCACCTACGACCTGCTCGAAGACAATAACTGGCAACCCGACTTCGACCAACTGGAGGCAATGCCTCTCGATAAAATCAAACTCATGTGGGTAAACTACCCCAATATGCCCACCGGCGCTGCGGCAAGTATGGAGTTGTTTCAACGCCTCGTCGATTTCGGCAAGCGCCATGGCATTGTGATTGTCAACGACAATCCCTACAGTTTCATTCTCCACGAGAAGCCTTTCAGCATCCTCTCGGTGCCCGGTGCCAAAGATATCGCCATCGAGATGAACTCTATGAGTAAGTCGCACAACATGGCGGGATGGCGTATCGGTATGCTCGCTTCCAATCCGCAATTTATCCAGTGGATTCTCAAGGTGAAATCAAATATCGACTCCGGGCAGTTCAAACCTATGATGCTCGCGGCAGTGAAGGCGCTCGAAGCACCCGACAGCTGGTACGAGGATGTTAATGCCACCTATTCTCGCCGTCGCAAGATTGCCGAGAAGATTATGACCACACTCGGTTGCACTTTCGACCCTCGCCAAGGCGGTTTGTTCCTCTGGGGAAAGATTGCCGACGACATGGAGAGTGCCGAGGCAGTGTCGGATAAGTTGCTCTACGATGCCAGAGTGTTTATCACTCCCGGATTTATCTTTGGCAGCAACGGCGAGCGATACATTCGCATTTCGCTCTGCGCCACCGAGGAGAAGATGACCGAAGCGCTCGAAAGAATCATTGAAATGAAAAATAAACAATAAAACTAAATATAACAATGGAAAATTTACAATCTATCTTGTTGCCGGGCGTTAGCCCCAACCGTCCGCTCGTGATTGCCGGTCCGTGCAGTGCCGAGACTCCCGAGCAAGTGCTTTCTACAGCCAAACAACTTGCCGAAAATGGCATAAAAATATTCCGCGCCGGGATTTGGAAACCGCGCACTAAGCCGGGTGGCTTTGAAGGTGTGGGTGTTATCGGTCTTGAATGGCTCAAGGAGGTTAAGAAAGAAACCGGAATGTATGTGGCTACCGAGGTTGCCAACCGCGACCATGTGCAGGCTGCTCTCGCTGCCGGGGTGGATATCCTCTGGATTGGCGCGCGCACTTCTGCCAACCCGTTTGCGATGCAGGAAATCTCCGACTCGCTCAAGGGAGTGGATGTGCCTGTGCTCGTTAAAAACCCGGTGAACCCCGACCTCGAGTTGTGGATTGGTGCCATCGAACGCATCTACAACGCCGGTATTCGCCGCCTCGGTGCCATCCACCGCGGTTTCAGCACCTACGGCAAGCATCTCTATCGCAACCTTCCGCAATGGCACATCCCCATCGAGTTGCATCGCCGTATCCCCGAACTCCCGATTCTCTGCGACCCATCGCACATCGGCGGTAAACGCGAACTTGTTGCGCCTATCTCGCAACAGGCTATGGATATGGGCTTCGACGGACTCATCGTTGAATCGCACTGCGACCCCGACTGCGCTTGGAGCGACAAGAGCCAGCAAGTGCTCCCCGAGGTGCTCAACTTCATGCTCAACACTCTCGTGATTCGCGACACCAAGCAAACCACCGAAAACCTCACCCTCTTGCGCCAGCAAATCGACCGCATCGACAACGAATTGCTCGAAATCCTCAACAAGCGTATGCGTGTGTCGAGAGAAATCGGACAATACAAGAAAGAGCACTCGATGCAGATTGTGCAAACCGGGCGTTACGACGACATCCTCAAGTCGCGCATCGCGCAGGCTGTGGATATGGGCATGAGCGGCGACTTTATGCGCGATGTTCTCCAGGCTATCCACGAGGAATCGGTGAGACAACAAATCGAAGTGCTTAACGACCGCGCTAAATAATTTGCCGATATGAAGATTCTCATTCTTGGAGCCGGCAAAATGGGCTCATTCTTCTGCGATGTGCTCAGTTTCAAGCACGAAGTGGCGATATACGACCCCGACCCGCAACGCCTCCGCTTCACGTTCAACGCGATGCGCTTTTCGAGCCTCGAGGAGGTTGACGAGTTCCGCCCGCAGCTGGTCATCAACGCCGCCACTGTGAAATACACCATCGAGGCGTTCAAGATGGTGTTGCCTCACATCCCGGCAGACTGCATCATCAGCGACATCGCTTCGGTGAAAACCGGGTTGCCCGAGTTTTATGCCGCCTGCAACCATCCGTTTGTGAGCACTCACCCCATGTTTGGTCCCACTTTTGCCTCGCTCAGCAACTTGTCGAGCGAAAATGCAATCATCATCAGCGAGAGCGACCACCTCGGAAAGGTGTTTTTCAAAGACCTCTATAACGAATTGCACCTCAACATTTTTGAATACACATTCGAGGAGCACGACGAGACAATAGCATTCTCGCTCTCAATCCCGTTTGCCTCCACGCTTGTCTTTGCTTCGGTTATGCGCCACCAAGACGCTCCGGGCACCACCTTCAAGCGCCACATGGCTATCGCCCGCGGACTGATGTCGGAAGATGACTTCCTGTTGCAGGAAATCCTCTTCAACCCCCACACCCCCGAGCAGCTCAACAATATCCAAAAGCAACTCGCACGCCTGCAGGAGATTGTGAGCAATCGCGATGCCGACGCAATGAAGAAATACCTCGACCAAGTGAGGGAAAACATTAAATAAAGATTTCGGGGGTTGGAGTTTGGCTCTACCCCCTTTACTTCTAATATGGAAAGCATGACAATAACACACGCCGTCGAAAGCGATATCGACACTATTATGCCCATTTTCGAGGCTGCAAAACGCTTTATGCGCTCATACGGTAACATGGAGCAATGGAATGGTCCCTATCCATCGCGGGAACTGATGCTCAGCGAGATAGCGGCAGGGCATTGCTTCGTGATGAAAAACGAGGGGCGAATTGTAGCCACTTTCTGCTTTATCCCCGGCGAGGACCCCACCTACTCCTACATCGAGGGCGGCAGTTGGCTCGACGACGCGCCATATTACGTGATTCACCGCCTCGCCTCCGACCAAACGACTCATGGCATCGCCCGCGAGTGCTTCGACTGGTGCTTCCGCCACAGCGACAACCTGCGTGTCGATACCCATCGCGACAACATCGTGCTGCAAAACTTCCTCCGCTCCTACGGATTCACCTATTGCGGCATTATCTACCTCGCCGACGGCTCTCCCCGCCTCGCCTACCAAAAACACCTCTAATCCCCCGCCCCGCCTATTGGTCCTATTAGCCCTATGTAGAGCCCAAGCACCGGGCGCAGCGCAGCATCCGCCCGCGATGACGAGAGGCGAGCATTTTCGCTACCCCGCGAGGGGTAGCAAA
>JBJEKB010000266.1:0-2131 GCA_051878395.1 Muribaculaceae bacterium | reverse complement strand
GTAAAGATATCGCAGTTCCGGTACCAACTATTACATGGGAACCTGGAAAACGTTATGTTTACACTTTCACCTTCACAACTACAGGAAATGCTGGTACAGATCCTGACACTGGCGATCCTGTTCTCATTCCTATCAAACTTAATGTAACAGTTGACGACTTTGTTAATGGTGGCGTTGATGATCCAGTTAACATGAAGAAGTAATGAATAAACAAGCTCTAACGAGCGCACTATAAGGCGGAGAGCCGCCAGGCCGGGCGGGGTTGAATGTCCCCTCCCGGTTACAAAGCAATTTAAGGGTGTTTTATTGACATGTTGGTGCACGTAGGCGGGGGACCGTAGTTTGTTTCATCATTCTTTTATATCAGTTGAAATTAAATCTTGTTTGGATTAATTAGTTTTTGTAATTTTACGGTCTTATTTGCGCATTCAATCCCGCCTACTCCCAACATTTTAGTAACCCCTTGAATTAAAAAACGAACATAGACATATTGGAAAGGCAATGCTACACCGCCGCACCCTTGTAGCGAGCCTGTTCCATACTATATATTTTGACTAAAAACGACTTATTATGATATTGTTTAGACCGAAATCGATTGCGCTTGCCGTTGCCGTGGCTGCTTTGCTCCTCGGCAACTCGTCGTGTAACGACGATACCCCCGGCGACATCGACCGCCTCAACGGGCGCATCGCATTCGACATCAATTCCTCCGACTTTGGCGGTGGCGCCGCAAGTAGGGGAGGGGTTTCCACAGCCACTACAGCCGCCAACACCTCGCGCCGCGACTCCCTGCTGGGGCGCGTCCCCTTTGTTGCCGGCACCGACACCTTCATGCTCAGCGTGTCGCAAAGCCCCAACACCTCTGTCATCGCTCAGCCTCGCCTCGACTCTCGCGGCGCTCCGATACAAGACGCCACTATGCCCGAATTTACCGCTGTGGCTCGCACCGGCGAAAACGCCCTCTTCTTCAAGGACAAACTCACCGTTGACGCCTCCGGCAAGGCGGTTACCGGTCGCTACTGGCCCAATATGCCGCTATATTTCTTTGGCTACACAGCCTCCCTCGGCTACGCATTCGACCCCGATGTGCAGGTGAGCAGCGGAAACTGCACCGGCTCTTTCTCCTACACTATGCCCGCACCAACGGCAGAGAACGTGGATGCCACAAAGCAGCCCGACCTTATCGTGGCTATAACCCCCAACCAAAGTAAGCAGGAAACCGCAGTGCCGCTCCGTTTCCACCACGCCCTCACAGCCATTGTCTTCAAGATGGGCAAAGTGGAAGAAGGCACCACAATCCAAAGCATCAGCCTCACCAACCTCCGCTCCTCCGGCGACTGCACCTTCGCCGCAACAGGCACCGACAACGTGCAATTCACTTGGAGCAACCACGCAGGCAAGGAAAGCTATGTGCAGACTGTCAATAAAGCGAGTGTGGCACAAGGCGACCAGCTCACCGAATTCGAGACCACATTCCTCGTACTCCCGCAGGCAATCACCGCCGAGACTGCCATCAACGTGAAATTCAAAATCGAAGGGCGCGGCGAATACAATCTCAGCTGCAGACTCAATCCGGGAGGAACCGACCCCACAATCATCTCGGAATTCCTCCCCGACACCAAATACACTTTCACTCTAAGTCTCGCCGAAGAAATCCAAGTTACCGTTGACGACAAGGTGACAGGGCAGAAAAAACACGATGTTTCTATCCAAAACAGCGGTCTTGCCTTTGGCTGGATTCGCGCCATAATCAACGGCTATTGGGTGAACAAAAACACCGGCGTGATTGTTGCTCCATGGAAAGAAACCGATGGCACATTTGTCCGTGCTTCCAATTGGAACACCTATTGGGCTAAAGACCCCGACACCGGCATCTATTATTACAAAAATGTAGTGCCTTCGGGCGAATTCACCGAGCCGTTGTTCGATAGCTATACGCTCACTGCCACTGCACCGCAAGTCGATGCCGTGCTCGAACTCAATGTTGCCGCGCAAATCCTCATAAAGATAGATTCTCCCGATTCGCGCGATAAAGCCAGCTGGAAAAAAGAAACGGATTGGGCTACATGGCCAACTTTATAACACCCTCCTAAATGCAACGAAAAATGAAAACAACATTAAAAATATTGGC
>JBJEKB010000265.1:0-2142 GCA_051878395.1 Muribaculaceae bacterium | reverse complement strand
CCAGGCGAGTGGTGAGAACGTGGGATTGCCCGATGGACAGATGGGTAACTCGGAAGTGGGACACCTCAACATCGGCGCCGGTCGCGTGCTCTACCAAGACCTCGTGAAAATCAACCGCTCTATCGCCGACAAGAGCATCCTCAAAAATCCCGAAATCGTGAGCGCGTTCTCCTATGCTCAAAGCACCGGCAAGGGAATCCACTTCATGGGACTAACCAGCACCGGTGGTGTGCACAGCTCTCTCGACCACCTCTATGCCCTTTGCGACATTGCAAAAGAATACAACCTTGAGAAGGTGTTTATCCACTGCTTCATGGATGGTCGCGACACCGACCCCCGCAGCGGTAAAGGCTTCATCGAGGATGTTGAGGCACATTGCGCAAAATCGGCAGGCGTTGTGGCTTCGATTATCGGCCGCTATTATGCAATGGACCGCGACAAGCGTTGGGAACGTGTGAAAGTGGCTTACGACCAACTTATCAAAGGCGAGGGTCGCCCTGCCACCGACATGGCTGCCGCAGTCGAGGAATCGTATGCCGAAGGCGTTACCGACGAATTTATCAAGCCTATCGTTAACAGCACTGTTGACGGCACAATCAAAGAAGGCGATGTTGTCATCTTCTTCAACTACCGCAACGACCGCGCCAAAGAAATCACCGTGGTTCTCACTCAAAAAGATATGCCCGAGGAGGGAATGACCACAATTCCCGGCTTGCAATACTATTGCATGACCCCCTATGATGCTTCGTTCACAGGCGTGCACATCCTCTTCGACAAGGAGAATGTACAAAACACCCTCGGCGAATATCTCTCGGCTCTTGGCAAGAAGCAACTCCACATTGCCGAGACAGAGAAATATGCCCACGTTACATTCTTCTTCAACGGCGGTCGCGAGGCTCCATTTGATGGTGAAGACCGCATCCTCGTGCCTTCTCCAAAGGTTGCAACCTACGACCTCAAGCCCGAAATGAGCGCATTTGAAGTGAAAGACAAACTCGTTGAGGCTATCAACACTCAAAAATACGACTTCATCGTAGTAAACTATGCCAACGGCGACATGGTGGGACACACCGGTGTGTATTCTGCAATCGAAACAGCGGTTAAAGCCGTGGATGCTTGCGTGAAAGACACTGTCGAGGCTGCCAAAGCCAACGACTACGAGGTGATTATCATTGCCGACCACGGCAACGCCGATTACGCAATCAACCCCGACGGCACACCCAACACCGCACACTCGCTCAATCCTGTGCCATGTGTTTACGTTACCGCCAACACCGCGGCTAAGGTGGAAAACGGAATCCTCGCCGATGTGGCTCCCACATTGCTCCACATCATGGATATCCCGCAACCCGCCGAGATGAACGGAAAATGCCTCATTAAATAAGCATACAACCAACCCCGCATCCAGGGATCGCCCAATCCGGCGGTCCCTTTTTTGCACCCCATCGCCGGGAAAGAGCAGTCTAACTTAACCCAACTTTCACCCCGAAAAAATTCGTGAAAAATTTTTTCGGGGTGAAAGTTGGGCCAAGCGCAATAGCCGAAAGGCGAAGTTCGGTCACTCTAAGGAGCGCCGTAGCGACTGCAAGTTGCTCGTTTTAGCGCTGAGTATCAACACCGAAGGCTTCATTCGCTACAGCGAGATACTCGAAGGCAACACCGCCGACCCAAAGTCGCTCCCCGACATGGCAGAGCACCTGATGGCGAAAAACGGCACGTCGGCAGCCGACAAAACACTCGTGGTAATCGATGCCGGCATCGCCACCGAAGACAACCTTGCGCTGCTCAAGCAGAAAGGCTATAACTATCTGTGTGTCAGTCGCACAAAACTCACAAACTACACTCTCGCCGAAGACAGCCGCAGCGTTACCGTATGCGACAGCCGCAAGCGTCAAATCACCCTACGCGAAGTGCACACCGAGCCCGGCTCCGACTACTTCCTCGAAGTGACATCCCCCTCAAAAGCTATGGCCGAAGCCTCCATGAACCGCCAGTGGCGCGAACGCTTCGAGCAGCAAATGCAACGCATCAACGACGGCATAGCCCGCAAAGGCGGCACCAAGCGCTACGAGAAAGTCATCGAACGCGTCGGAAGAGCCATCCAACAATATCCCTCAATAGCCAAATACTACGACGTCATCT
>JBJEKB010000264.1:0-8796 GCA_051878395.1 Muribaculaceae bacterium | reverse complement strand
AACAGGTGTAGAATCAGTAGAGACTGCCAACGCTACAGTATTTGCAGCCAACGGCACAATCAACGTAAGCAGCGACGCAGAAGCATCTATCGAGGTTTACACAGCCAACGGTCAGATGGTACGCGCAATCAGCGCCGACAACGCCTCTATCGCAGTAGCCCCCGGCTTCTATCTCGTGAAAGTAGGCAACCAAGTTAGCAAAGTTGTTGTTAAGTGATACACAATTAACATAACCTCCCCCCCGAAGCACGCCCACCCGGCGTGCTTCTTTCATTTGTATCCCCCGCGCCGCGGAGCGGATGAGCATGGTGGGATTACCGCAAAGCGGTTTCCCTGTCCATAACCCGGCACTTACGCAGTTGTGCCGGGATCAGGCAATAGAAAGGAAAATGCGTGCCAAAGGTACGCTCCTGTAGCACAGAGGTGGCATCAGTAGTGGTAGAGATGTCTATCGCTGTCTGGATTGTGGAGCATAGGGCGTACCTTTGGCACGCATTTGGGTGGGGCGGTGCTGATCCCGGCACAACTTCGTAAGTGCCGGGTTATGGACGGGCACGCCACGTCGTGGCTTTCACCGGCGTGCAGCGCCTCGGTGGCTGCGCTGCTCATGCAGCGCCGTGGGAGCGCTGTGGCTGCACTGCTTACGCAGCGCGCCTATTGGCCCTATTAGCCCTATTGGCCCTATATCCCCGCCATCCGCCCGCGGGCGTTGCGTTAAATTTCGGTTAAATGGCGGGATTTGGCGCGATATGCGCGCAGACGACAATCGTGCACCTTAACTTTGCAGTCGGGAGATGCACGATTTGTTGTTTCTCAGTTCTTTGACATGATGCCGATTTGCATGGCACATGATGCCGATTAATATGGCACCGGATAGGATGCCGGATAATAGGTGTATTTATATTGCAGTAATCGGGTAAGAAGGTTTGCCGGAATCAGGTCCGTGCGGTCCTTGTATTCGTCGTAGAATGTTTGGATGTCGTTGTTGAGGGTGGTTACAAACGATTCCACCTGCATTTCTATGGTGGTTTTGCCCTGCGAACCCGAAGAATCGGTGGGGGTGAGGAAATCGCTGTTGTAGTAGCATCCGCGGATTATGGCATTCTCTCCGTTTTCCACCACGATTCCCGAAATGTGGGTGCCTTCGGCGCCCGGGGCTGTGGCGGTGATGGTGCCGGTGTGGAAGCAAGCGAGCACGATGCCTTTGTCGATGTTTTTGCCGAGGATACCGCCGATGTAGTTGGGCGCTTTCACGTCGCCGGTGTGGCAGCACGAGATGATGATACCCGAATTGGTACCCACGATACTACCTGCGTGGTCTTGTGTACCGGTTACGTTACCCTCGAGAATCGAAGAGGCGATAGTGCCCTTGTTCTTCTCGACGATGGCGCCGTTGCCATTCACCTCGATGATTTTGGTGAGCACGAGGCGCTCAATCACCGCGATATTATCCACATTGCCGAATAGCGGCTTGCCGTAGAGGTTGTTAATCTGGCGCCGGTAGCCGAGGAACACGCCATTGAAGGGGTGCGTGTCGTCGCCGATGCCAATCCATTCCACAAGGTTGGCTTTTTCGGCTTCGGTGATTTTGCTCACATTGGTGTAGAGCTTCGGCTGCAGGGTGAGGTTGGCATCGAGGCGGATATATTTGATTGAGCCGGTGCCATTGTCGCAGAATGTCATCCCCTCGTTCACCTCGTAGGCAAAAGCGAGGAATTGCTCGGCGGTGCTTATGGTGTAGGCGTTCTCGATGGTGTAGCCATCGTTGCCGTAGATGTCGTAGATAATGTCCCAGCCGTTGGAGTCCTTCAAGGGGTTGCCTTCGCTGTCGGTGGGGGAGTAAAGCCAAGTGGCGTCGGCTGCGCTGTTCACCTCGGTGTGGGTTTTGATGGTGGAGCGGTCGGTGGTGGTGAGGAATGTCGATTTCTTGGAGAGGTTACCCTGGTCGATGGTTTGATGGTCTTCCCAATCGCCAAACACGGCGCCCACGGTCATAGTCTCGTTCTTGTGGTTCAACTGAATGTTGATGGTGGTGCGCTGCCCGGCGGGGAGCACGAGATTATCGAGTTGTGCGGTGTAGGCGCGGGTAATCTTTTTGGTGTCGGGGTTCAGCGGGTCGGGGTAGGTTACCATGAAGCGCACCTGGAAATTGCGTCCGCTTGCCGTGGTGGGCACTGCGAGCGAATTGAATGTGAATTGGCGATATTGGTTCACATTCTTTCCGGCGGGATTGAAGCAGCAAGCCTTGAAATCCTTGGTGATGACGCTCCCCTCGACAGGCTCAGCCTTGTCGCTTGTCTGGTCCCAGCAATATTCCACAGGCTGGTTGAGAATCGTCAAGCCCCACACGCGCGACTTGTTGTCCTCGGTGGCAGCACCGACCGAGAAGCCGTTGATACCCACCGACACCTGCACATAACTCAAGGCGTGGCGAAACTGCACAAGAGCTATTGAGCCGCTCGGCTGGGCGTGCATGTCGGTGCTGTAGTGGAGCACAAGGTCCTCCTTGCGGAGTTTTATCGCGCCGCTGTCGGAGGGATTTATCGCCCCGGCGGTGTAGATGCTCGAGAATGAAACGCTGTCGGTGGCGTTGTCTTTCGCGCCGATTGTGCCGTAATATTTGCCGTCGGCGCGCAACTCCCAGTCAAATTCGTCTGCGCCCAATTGGTTGGGGGTGCTGTAGGCGATGAAAGTGTGGCTGTTGAGGGCATCGCTCCAATAGATTCGCTCCGGGGAGCCGTCCTCTTTCAAGCGCGACCAACTTCCCGATGTGCGCAGCCACTCTATGCCCGAATAGGTGAACACATCGATGGGATTGACGGTGCGGCATATCTTGGTGAACATGATTCTGTCGTCGTCGGCAAAGTCTTTGCGACCGATATATTCCTCGTCTTTGAGGCTCACATCGGCGCGCGCCTCGTCGGCTTCGCCGAGGGTGGCGATGATGCCGGTTATCGGGGTCTCATCGCCGATTTTCCGCTCCGGAGAGTTGTCGGAACAAGCGGGGAGCAGCGCGATGAGCGATATGGCGGATAATATGTAGGCGATTTTGCGTTTCATACACTATTTATTCTGTTGGGACAGTGATTGTTACGTTGTAGAGGGTGCCTTCGGCAAACTCCTTCTGCTCGAGGGTGGACTTGAAGCGGCGGTTGCCGTCGCGGAGCACAAATACGGCATTGTCGGTGAGCACGCAGGGGGGCACCATGATGCGGTAGGTCTTGGAGCCGACATTCAAGGCGGTGTAGATGCCGGTTTTGGCTACATCTGCCATTGCCACGGTCCTTGCAATGCCTGCAGCCTCGTCGTTAACGCCGATTCCGAGCACCTTGCCGTTCATTTCCTTGGTGCATGGGTGCTTCTGGCGGTAGCCGTAGTCGCTGTTCACCTTGCTGAGGCTCGCATAGTAGTCGCCCACCACAATCTCGCAGCGGTCGATGTCGGGCATCCCCTCGAGGGTGAGGATGGCGTCGCTCGATATGGCTCCGATATTCCCTTCGAGGGTGATGTGGAGCGCTGCCATCACATGGTGGAACTCCAGGTGGACATATTCCGTGCCGGTTTGCATGTAGGTCTGCGCCCACAGGATGTCGGAAATGCGGTAATTCTCCTCGCGCGACTGGTCGGCGAAAAAGAGCGGGGTGTATTGCAGCACCACCCTGTTGTTGTTGGGGTTGATAAACTTTTGCTCGGTAGCCCAAGTGGAGGCGGTATAGACGTAGGGGGTGTTTTGCGCCTCTATTTGCGCGTTGATATTCGACGAACCGCTATATCTTGAGTCTCCGTTGATGTCAAATTTCTCGCTGCCGTCGAGCGGTCCCCATGAGCCGGTCCACTTCAGGAGCCAAAATGCGTCGTAGGTGTTGCCCCAAGTGGTCTCGCCGTTTTGGGTGCCCGACACAAATGGGCAAATAATCTTGATGCGGATGAGGTCGCCGGTGGTGAAGGCGGTCCCCTCGGAGTTCACGCGCGCCATATCCTCCCCGGCAAACGGGGCGATGCTGCTCGTTACCCGGAACACCTTCTCCTCGGGCTGTGGCTCATTCTGTGAGGCGCAGCCGCCGAGAAGCGCAGCCGCCGACAGAAGAAATATGTATTGTAGTGTCTTGTTCATCATATTTTAGTTTAATCGGTGAAATGTCATTTGAGTACATCGCTGTATTGTGAGGCATCGGGCACTCCGACTTTGAGAACGGGATAACGGCGGTTGTAGCCTGTCGTGTTCTGCTCGTAGTGCACTCGGCAGGGGTTGCTCTTGCCAAATGTGGTTGCGTTATACTCGTTGATTGCGCAGTTCATAGCCTTCCACGGTGCGATGCCGTAGAATTCAGCCTTCTGCTGCGGGTCGGTGATGCGGTCGAACGCCGCGGCATCGATGATGTTGTCGGTTTTGGCGCACAAAACATGCGACCGCGCGCCGCGCACATACTCCTTGTAGGAATACAAGTCGGCATATCCCCCCACAGCGGTTGCCGAGGGCGATTTTTCGGTGTCGTAGTAGTTGCACATGCAGTTGCCCCACACAAGTTTGAGTGGATCAGACTGTTGTGCCAGGAATGGGTTTGAATTGTCGTCGTAAGCGCCGAGAAGTGCGCCGCCCGAGATGCCTGCCGTGGTGTTCATGCAGCCCCACATCTTGAAGTAGTCGCCGACAGCCACAAGTGCTCCCGGAGCGTCGATAGAGGAGTCGCTGGTGTGGATACATCCTATAATGTAGCATGGCGACATCCAATTGCCGTAGATTTTCGCTGCGATGGCACCGCCGGGCGATGGCGCGTTCACCGTTACGCCGATAATCGATGTCTTCAAGCCGTTGTTCACAACGCCCACCTTGTGATAACTCTCGATGGCGAGGTTGCTGATTACACAGCCATTGGTGTAGTCGAAAACATATCCCGAAGCGGTCGAGAAATTCTTGAGCGCGTGAATCTCGCCGCCGTAATAGCCGCTGAATTTCCCTTTGAACTGGTTCTCGGCAGTGCCCACGACAGGGATTTCGCAGTCGCCGAAGTCGATGTCTTGGGTGAGAGTGACGGTGAAAGCGCGGCTCACGATGCTGCTGTAGAACGAGTATGCGCCTTGGAGGTAGGTTTCGGTAACGTAGGCTGCGCGGTCTCCCTCGCCGGGGATATATTGCTTGTAGAATATGAAGCCTTTCTCTTTCGCCTCCTCGTGCGAAACCCAGATGGTGTCTCCCTCGGCATTGCGGAGGTTGTCGGGGTCATACCACCAGTAATTCAAGCCGTTGTCGGGATTGGTGATGCTACGGTATTGGCTCACGAGCGTTCCGGTGTGTGCATCTGCCGTTCCGTTCACGAGTTTGATAAACGATAGGAAATCTCGCTCGCTGCTTATCTCGAATTTCGGACTGTATTCCTCGTGGAGCGAAATTGAGCGATACACCGCGTCTTCGATGGCGTTGGTCCACCAGTCGTAGTTGGTTTCGCTTGTGAGCGAAGAAGTGTTGTCGGTGAAATCGCTTGCCGTTGCGTCCTGCTCGGTCCAAGAGAATGTCGGGAGGACATCCACCGAGAATCTTCCGTAGTGGTAACCCACCTGGAACATGTAGCTGTAGCCCGAATACAAGCGCAATCCATCCTCAAACATCGGGCTATTGAGGTCGTCGAGTGCGAAAATGTGGTATGTGCCTTCAAATCCGCCTGTCTGCGCGCCATCACCGTTGTTTACATCACTGATGCGTATTCTGAAGCGGGTGTATGGCGGGATAGTGAGGATTTCCCCCTTGATTGCGTTGTCGGTGCTCATATCGTAGGGGATGGAGATGCTGTAGAAGTTGACATCGTTGGGAGTGAACACCGGGCGCTGTGCCTTTGTCTTGATTTCCTCGCCGGTGAGTTCGTCAAACGAAATCATCATATCCTGGCTCTCTTCGCGCTCGATTTCCGACACCGACTTATTGTTGTAATAATCCACCGACATAGCCTTGAGGCGTCGCTGGGTGAGGTCTATGCCGCCCGGCATACACAATCTCTCGTATGCAGCCCTCACGGCGTCTGCCATTGCCTGCGCCTCTTCGTCGCTGCGTTCCGATTCCTCTTGGTCGTGATTCATCGAATCGGAGTTGTCGATGCGCTTGTAGTCGGCGGCATCGAGGCAAATCTCCACCGAGTGGATTTTGTTTCCCGGATAGGGGGTGAAGCCCATTCGGCATCCGAGGTGGCGAAGCGACAACGGAATACTTTGCGATGGACCCGACGATGAAACCCAGTCTGCCATCGTGAAATCGGGGTAGAAATAGCTCCAGCTGTTGGCGCCGAGAGCGCCGGCGAGGTTGCTGAGACCCCAGGCGCGGAAACGCACACTTTTACCATTATCCCAGGTGAGCGAGTCGGCTTCGGTTTGCACAAATTGGGCTCGTGTGCCGGCGTTTTTGCCATCGGAGCCTATTTTGCCGGGATTCACCACCCATTCGGTGTTGAGGAGGATGTTGGTGTTGCCTGCATACACCGCCTTGTAGCGATACACGCGGTAGGCTGTGTTCTCCTCGTCGAATGTGGTTCCGCCGTCGTTGGAATATTGGCGGTAGATAACGAGCATGTCGTCGTGGTTAAACGCTCCCGAGTTGTCATAGGAAGCGCGCGCGGTGAACTCGTCGGCGATGCTGGCGTTGAAGTTGACAGCGCGTCCGAGCAGCGCCTGTTGGTCGTTGTCGAGGTGCGACTCCACATCGATGTTGTCGTTGCACGCTGCCAGCAGCGCAAAAGCCGATAGGATGTATAGTAAATGCTTCATTTCGTCAATATGTTGGGATTCCGAGGTTGAAATCTGTTACTTTTCCGTCTTTGTCGGTGCAGTTATACACATTTCCCGACACATCAGCCGCCGGGTCGCTGCCGGTGGTGTAGCCGCTCTTGAAGAGCGAGGCTCCCGAGACAATGGTGTTGAGCACTTCGGCGCGATAGCCGATGGTGGGCACCCAGTAGGTGTTGCCGCCGCGTGTCTCTTTGTGCACATTTGCCTCCCAGGTAACGGTGGTTGGGTCGGCGGCGGTCTCTTGGGCGGTGGTGTAGATGCCGTTGAGTCCGTCAAACAGGTGTTCGCGCCCGGTGACGGTGATGGAGTGCCCGCGGCAGTCGAGGTGCCCGGTGAAGACAAACGGCGACGGGAGCAATGAGCCGTCGATTGTTATGTCGTTGTCGAGCAGGAAGTAGTCGCCGTGATGCTCGCCGCCCTGCACTGCTTGTGCAAAGCGTTCAATCCACTTCTCGTCAGAGATGTATTGTCCGTCCTCGCCGGTGATATGGTCCTCTTCACCATCTTCGTCGTAGTCGCTACCATCGGTGATGTTGCTCGGTCCATCTCCTTTCGAGTTGCGGTAGGCGCGTTGCCAGCCGCTTCCCGCCATCGACAAGGTGTTGCCATTGCCGTTGTTCACACCGTAGTAGCCGTCGGCAAAGTCGTTGTTTTTCCATTCCTCCGAGCCGGAGCTGTTATAGTCGATTTGCTCGCGGTTGATGCGTAGATACATCGCTGTCTGGTAGTTGGCATCGAGGTCGAACACAAACTCCTTGTCATATTCGAGTCCGTTGCTGAGGGTGAGTGTAAAGTCGATTTTGTTTGTCTCAGCCGCCGAAATCGAAGCGTCCTCGTCATACATCACGTTTGCCGCCGAGGTGTAGGTCGGGCGCACGATAACCACATACACCGGCACCTTGCCATAGACTGTGCGGGTGTAGCCGGTAACGCCTGCGGCATACTCGTTGGCTTCGCGTTTCTGCTCCTTGGTGGGGTCGGCGATTCCTTCGTCGGTGAGGTATTTCTGATATGCGGTCTCGAAGGCTGTTCCGATTGCTGTCCATTGCGCTTCGTCGCTCGGGAAGATGGTGGTTTTGTCTTCGGTCGAGGTGTATATTATGAAGTGCTCGGCATCGATGGCAGAGCCGTCGCTGCGAAGGCTTCCCACCTCCCCATAGTGGCGCGGGATGATGTTGCGCTCGATTTTCCAATGCGGCTTGAACGATGTTTTGCCATCGACGACAGTGGTTTCGACATAATCGAGCACTTTCACATTGCCGAGGTGCAGCTCTGTGGTTTTCGGGTCGTCGATGCCGTTCTCGTCAAGGTTGTAACCCTTCAGGGTAACGTCATCGCCCATTTCGGGGTCGATGAGGATGAAGATATTCACACGCGAGAGGCGGTGGTGGAAGGGGAGTTTGATGCGTCCGATTGTGGCTGCGATTTCGCAGTTGGCGGGCATACTCAGGTAGCGCTTGAGGAGTGTGTAGTTTCCCGGTGTGGCGCCTTCCGAGGCATCGCTTTGGTCGGCACTCAGGTCTTCGGGTGCATTTCCCTCTTTGATTTGTTCCGGCACATAGTGTCCGCGGAAAATGTGCACACCGTTGCTGAACCATTTCGCCTTTTTCGTGGTGAGCGTTCCGGCGTCGTCATATTGGAAAAAGTTGTATTTGGCGTAACCCTCCTCGGTAACTTCATAACGCGGAGTGCCGGTGCCGTCGCCAGCCTTTACCAGTTGCAGGCGGGCGAAACGCATGTCGGAGGGCTTCCCTTTGAGGTAGTAGGCAATGTCGAAGCCATCGAAAAGCGGGTCGATGAGCCAATCCACGGTTTCGGCATCTTGGGTGACAGCCCTCGCCGGCTCCACACTTATGGTGAGTTCGTCGCCGGTGATGCCTCCCACGTTGATAACATCGGATTCATCCTCCTGTTCCCCCGGATTTGGTGTGTTTTCCGAGCAAGAAGCGAGGAGCGCGACAAATAGAAGATATATTGGAAAATGTTTCATATCACATTAGTTAATTGTTGGGATTGTGGGAG
>JBJEKB010000263.1:0-8824 GCA_051878395.1 Muribaculaceae bacterium | reverse complement strand
TGTGGAGCGGGAAAGAATACGACAATGTAGTGTTTACCCCCTCCGATGAAGAAAACGACTGCTTTGAGTTGAAAGATGTAACAATAGGTGTGAATTTTCACTGGGAACGCAAAGAGAACCAGAAATTCCGCGGAGCGTTGAGTCTCATAGTGGAGAACAACCGCGTTACCGCCATCAATGTGCTGTCGGTAGAGGAATATCTGCTTAGTGTAATCTCCTCGGAAATGAGCGCCACCGCATCGCTCGAGCTACTCAAAGCCCATGCCGTAATATCTCGCAGTTGGCTTCTTGCTCAAATAGAGAAAAATAAGAATATAATAAAGGAGAACACGCATTACTGCGCTTGTCACCAAGATGAGAATGAACTCATAAAATGGTATGACAGAGAGGACCACGTGAATTTCGACGTGTGTGCCGACGACCATTGCCAACGCTACCAAGGAATCACCCGCGCATCGACACAAACAGTGCGCGAGGCAATAAAAGCAACATGGGGGCAGGTGCTCACCTACGAAGGCAAGTTGTGCGATGCCCGCTTCTCGAAATGCTGCGGCGGAGTGTATGAGGAATTTGAAAATTGCTGGGAGCCGGTGCATTACCCCTATCTGGTGGCACGCCGCGACTCCGAGCATCCGCTCGACTTCCCCGACCTCACTGTAGAAGAGAATGCCAAAAAATGGATACTTTCATCCCCGCAGGCATTCTGCAACACTACCGATGCCGAGATCTTGTCGCAAGTGCTGAACAACTACGACCAAGAGACAGCCGATTTCTATCGCTGGAAGGTGGAGTATTCGCAAGAGGAGCTCTCCGCGCTCATCAAGAATCGCTCGGGCATCGACTATGGCGAAATCCTCGACCTTGTTCCTGTGGAACGCGGAAAATCGGGTCGCCTTGTACGCATGAAGATTGTGGGAACCAAGAAACAGCTCACCATAGGCAAGGAACTCGAAATACGCCGCACCCTTTCGCCATCCCACCTTTACAGCTCGGCTTTCATCGTTGACAAACAAGATGTGAATGCCGCCGGAGTGCCTCAGAAATTTGTGCTCACCGGAGCCGGATGGGGGCATGGAGTGGGATTGTGCCAGATTGGTGCAGCCGTAATGGGCGCCAAAGGCTATAACTACAAAGAAATTTTGTTACATTATTTTATCGACGCTAATATTTCAACATTATATTAAACCCGCTATGGACAAACTTAAAAATATCTCTCCTTGGGTGTGGGTGCCCACCTTGTATTTTGCACAAGGTATCCCATATTTTCTCGTGAATAACATTTCGGTGCTGATGCTCACAAAAATGGGTGTTCCCAATGGTCAAATGGCATTATTCACCAGTCTTCTTTACCTTCCATGGGCAATCAAGCCATTCTGGAGCCCGTTTGTAGATATCATCAAGACAAAACGCTGGTGGACAATAGCGATGCAGATGGTTATGACCGCCGCCTTTATTCTTCTCACACTCACAATTCCTTACCCGTCGGCAGAGACAATCGCATCGGGTCAAACACCTGTGAGCGTGTTTACAATCACATTGTTACTATTTGCCATCACGGCATTTGCCTCTGCTACACACGACATCGCAGCCGACGGATTCTATATGATAGCCTTGACGCAAAAGAATCAAGCGGCATTTGTGGGAATCAGAAGCACATTCTATCGTCTGTCGTCGATTTTCGGACAAGGTGTGCTCGTGTATATTGCCGGTGTTGTAGAGAGCAAAACCAACAATATCCCATTGTCGTGGCAAATCACATTGCTCGTAACCGCAGTGCTCTTTGCTGCTGTAACATTGTACCACACATTCTTCATCCCTCGTCCCGAAAATGAGGCTCCGGTAGAAGGAAAGTCAACCACTGCCGGTGAAATTGTGAAGGAATTTATTCGCACATTTGTAACTTATTTCCGCAAGCCCGGACTTATCCTTGCAATCCTCTTCATGTTGCTTTATCGTCTTCCCGAGGCATTCCTCATCAAGATGTGTGTGCCTTTCCTCGTTGCCAGCCCCGATAATGGAGGCCTTGGACTAACCACCGAGAACGTGGGACTCGTTTATGGCACAATCGGAGTGTTATTCCTCACAATCGGAGGTATTCTTGGAGGTGTGTTTGCATCGAAAGTGGGCTTGAAAAAATCGTTATGGTGGATGGCAGCATGCATGACATTGCCTTGCCTCACCTTTGTATATCTTGCAGATTTCTTACCCACCGACCTCGTTTCAATCAGCATTGCAATTGCAATCGAGCAATTTGGTTATGGCTTTGGATTCACAGCATATATGCTCTACATGATTTATTTCTCGGAAGGTGAGTTCAAGACATCACACTATGCAATCTGCACCGCCTTTATGGCACTGAGTATGATGATTCCGGGCATGTTTGCAGGTTATATTCAGGAAGCTATCGGTTACAGCGCATTCTTCTGGATGGTAATCGCCTGCTGTGCCGCCACTATCTTCATCACATATATGGTTGATAGGAAAATAGACCCGGATTACGGAACCAAGTAAAAGAGAACGAAATGAAAAGAACAATTCTATCTATAGCAGTGGCTTTGACAGCCCTCATCGCGGCAGCGGTAACAAAGCCGGGTATTGAAACATTGCGCGACAGCGGGTTTGCGCAACTCAACGGCAAGCGAGTGGGGCTTATCACCAATCCCACCGGTGTTGACAACAACTTGAAATCGACTGTGGATATTCTCCACGAGGCCGACGGAGTGAACCTTGTGGCACTTTTCGGTCCGGAGCATGGAGTGCGCGGCGATGTTCATGCCGGAGACACTGTGGGGAACTCGGTCGATGCAGCGACAGGTGTAAAAGTGTATTCTCTTTACGGCAAAACCTATAAGCCCACCAAAGAGATGCTCAAAGATATCGATGTGCTCATCTACGACATTCAGGACAACGGATGCCGTTCCTACACATTCATCAGCACAATGGGCGTGGCAATGGAGGCTTGCGCCGAGAATAATGTTGAATTTATGGTGCTCGACCGCCCAAATCCCGTGAGCGGAACAAAAGTTGAGGGTTGTCTTGTAGAAGATGAGTGGATTTCGTTTGTGAGCAAATTCAAAATCCCGTATCTTTACGGATTAACACCCGGCGAACTCGCAATGCTCCTCAACGAAGAAGGCATGCTCCCCGGCGGGAAGAAATGCCGCCTCACGGTAATCCCCATGAAAGGCTGGACTCGTGATATGACATTCGAGCAGACCGGAATGCCGTGGGTGCTCCCTTCGCCTCACGTTCCTCAAGCAGTTTCTTCGCTCTACTATCCTGCAACAGGTATCCTTGGCGAACTCGGATATGTAAACATCGGTGTAGGCTACACATTGCCGTTCCAAATGATTGCTGCAGAATGGATTAATGCCGAAGAACTCTCCCGGGCACTTAACGACCTCCATTTGCCCGGATTGAGATTCCGTCCCATCCACGTGAAACCATTCTATTCGGTGGGCAAAGGGGAGAATCTGCAAGGTGTTCAAATCTACATCACCAATAAGGATGCAGCAAATCTATCGCTTGTACAATTCTATGTGATGCAAGAGATGGCACGTCTCTATCCCGAGCACAAGACATTTGACCACGCAAATCAGAAACGATATAATATGTTTGACAAGGTGAGCGGCTCCAATTACATTCGCGAGGAGTTCTCAAAACGTCACCGCGTGGAAGACATAATAGAATATTGGAATAAAGATGTGGATGCCTTCAAGCGTCTGTCATCGAAATACTACATATATTAGTATTAAAGTTATATGAATCAGAATTATAAGTCATTTCTCGACCAAGCCGCTACCTTTATACCGAGGGAGCGCATCTACACCGACGACCTGCGATGCCTTGCATGGGGAACAGATGCCGGGTTTTATAGAATGATACCGAAGATTGTAGTTCGCTCGAAAGACGAAAGCGAAGTGGCAAGACTTCTTGCCCTCGCCTCGAGGCTGCATCTCCCTGTTACGTTCCGCGCGGCAGGCACATCGCTGTCGGGACAGGCGGTGAGCGACTCCATCCTCATTGTGGCAGGCAAAAACTGGGAAAAATACCGGGTGGCTCCCGATGCACGTTCGATAACAATGCAACCGGGAATCATTGGTTCGAGAGTGAATGAAATTCTGAAACCCTACGGCAGAATTTTTGCTCCCGACCCCGCTTCCAAAAACAGCGCGATGGTGGGTGGCATTCTTGCCAACAATGCGAGCGGAATGAACTGTGGCACACACGCCAACAGCGACCGCGAACTCTTGTCGCTTCGCATCGTGTTTGTCGATGGCACCGTGCTCGACACCGGAAATCAGCAAAGCCGCGAAGAGTTTAAGAAATCGCATCCCGATTTTATCGCCAAAATCGAGGAAATCCGCGACCGCATCCTTGCTGACAAAGAACTTGTTGAGCGAATCAATTACAAATATGCCATCAAGAATGTAACCGGACTCAATATCCTGCCATTCGTGAGATTTACCGACCCGTTTGACATCATCGCACACCTTATGGTGGGGTCGGAAGGCACACTCGCTTTCGTCTCCGAAATGACCATGGCAACCGAGCACGCCTATCCCCACTCGGCAAGCGCAATGCTTTATTTCGAGGATATGAAAGAGGCTTGCCAGGCTGTTGTCGAATTTAAGAAGGCTCCTGTTCATAGCGCCGAACTACTCGATGCAAAATCGCTCTCGTCGGTGAACGACACCACCGGTGAAGGTCTCACCGCAGTGCTCACAGAGACCAAAGCCGACACCAAAGAGGAACTGCAGGCAAATATCGACCAAATTACCAAGATTGTGGAGAAATATCGCCTCCATGTGCCTGCACGATTCACCGACATTCCCGAGGAATACTCCAAATATTGGGCAATTCGCTCCGGTATCTTCCCGTCGGTGGGAGGAACACGCAAGCCCGGCACAACGGTGCTCATCGAGGATATCGCCTTCCACATCGAAGACCTTCCCGAAGCCACTGTCGATATGGTGAGCATGCTCCAAAAACATGGCTATCCCGATGCTTGCATCTACGGCCACGCACTCGAAGGAAATTACCACTTCATCATAGCGCAAAGTTTCGACACACAAGCCGAGGTTGACCGCTACCGCCATCTTATGGAGGAAGTGGAGCATCTCGTAGTGGATAAATATGACGGCTCGCTGAAAGCCGAACATGGTACCGGTCGCAACATGGCGCCATTTGTGGCAAAAGAATGGGGCGAAAAAGCATTTGGTGTCATGAAAGAGGTAAAACACCTCTTCGACCCCGACAACCTCCTCAATCCGGGAGTGATTTTCAACGACGACCCCGAATGTTTCATCAAAGGATTCAAGCCGCTGCCACTTGCAAGCGAGCAAATCGACAAATGTATAGAGTGTGGATTCTGCGAGGTGAATTGCCTCACTTGCGGACTCACACTGTCGTCTCGCCAGCGCATCGTGATAGTGCGCGAGATGGCACGGCTGCGCAAAACAGGCGAAGACCCGGCACGCCTTGCCTCGCTCGAACGCCAATTCAAATATCTTGGCAATGAAACCTGCGCCGGCGACGGATTGTGCAGCACATCCTGCCCGATGAAGATAAACACCGGCGAACTTGTGCATGAAATTCGCGAGTTAGCCCTTAGTCCGGGCACATTTGGATATAAGGTGGGCGATTTCGCTGCCCGCAACTTCTCGGCAGTTAAATCGGCGCTCCGCCCCGCATTATCGGTTGCCTCGTTTGCCAATTCCGTGCTTGGCGACAGCGCTGTAACTTCGATAGGCAAGACTCTCCACTCAATGGGACTTCCGTTGTGGACACCATCGCTCCCGCGTCCGGTTTATCCCCACTTCATCCCCGGCGGCTCATCGCCATTGAAGGTGGTGTATTTCCCCAGTTGTATCAATCAAACCATGGGCATCTCCAACAATTCGCCTGTCAAAGACTCACTCGTAGATAAGATGGTGCAGTTTCTCAACAAGGCGGGATATGAGGTGATATTCCCCATGAACATGAAAGATTACTGCTGTGGAACAATATGGGAAAGCAAAGGAATGCCCGACATTGCCGACCGCAAATCGGCAGAACTCGAGGCAGCACTTCTTCTCGCATCCAATAATGGCGAGTATCCGGTGCTCTGCGACCAAAGTCCATGCTTGCACCGAATGCGCAAGGTGATGAAGAAACTGAAACTCTACGAGCCTGTTGAGTTTATCTATGATTTCCTTATCGACCGTCTCGATTTCCATCCCACAAGCGAACCGGTGGCTGTGCACGTAACATGCTCCTCGCGCCACATGGGCATAGCCGACAAGATGATAAAACTTGCCCGTATGTGTTCAATCAATGTCGTAGTGCCGGAGGGAGTAGGATGCTGTGGCTTCGCCGGAGACAAAGGATTCACCCATCCCGAAGTGAACGCCTACGCATTGCGCAAACTGCGCGGTCAAATCGAGGCAGCCGGAGTGAAACGCGGATTCTCCAACAGCCGCACTTGCGAAGTGGGATTAACCACCCATTCGGGCATCCCGTATCAATCAATTGTTTATCTTGTTGACGAATGTACAACACCTAAAAAATAGAAATTAATGCAACCAACAAAACAATCAAGTCGCATCCTTGCCCTCGACATACTTCGAGGCATCACCATAGCCGGAATGATACTTGTGAACAATCCCGGCTCTTGGGGTAATATCTACGCCCCGCTTGCCCATGCATCGTGGAATGGGCTTACACCCACCGATTTGGTGTTCCCATTCTTTATGTTCATCATGGGAATTTCCACTTTCATTTCGTTGCGTAAATCGGATTTCACCCCATCGGGACACCTTGTGTGGAAAATCTTGCGCCGCACCATCGTGATTTTTGCAATCGGACTCGCGATAGCGTGGTTTGGCAAATTCTGCCGCACGCTTGCCAATCCGCCCGAGGAAGTGGCATCGCTATCGCTCGGCGGGCAGATTCTCGCAGCCGCCAACAGTTTCAGCACACTTCGCATCCTCGGAGTAATGCCCCGTTTGGCACTATGCTATTGTGCAGCCGCTTTTGTAGCCATCTTTGTGAAGCACCGTTTCATTCCGTGGATAATAGCACTTATCTTGGTTGCCTATTCAGCCATACTTCTTTTAGGCAACGGCTATGAATTTTCGGAGCAGAGCATAATTGCGCGAGTGGATTTGGCAGTGCTCGGCGATAGCCACATGTATCACGATTCAATCGACGGAGTGCGCATCGCATTCGACCCCGAAGGGATCCTAAGCACCCTTCCTGCCATCGCCCATGTGCTTCTCGGATTCTGGGTGGCAACCTTTGTGATGACAGTGAAAGACAACCACCAGCGCATCGAGCGCTTGTTTATCGTGGGAGCAATCCTCACATTCGCAGGATTCCTCTTGAGCTACGGACTTCCCATCAACAAAAAAATATGGTCGCCAACATTTGTGCTCACCACATGCGGACTTGCCTCAACCTTGCTGGCACTCCTCATTTGGATAATCGACATCCGCGGGCACAAAGAGTGGTGTAGATTCTTTGAGTCGTTTGGCATCAACCCGCTGTTTATGTATGTTCTCGGCGGAGTGTTGAGTATTCTCTTCGGCACAGTGTCTATTTGTGATATCTCGATACATTCGCTCATCTATCGAGAATTCCTCGGCTCATTTATCGAAGACAAAACTTTTGCATCACTATTATACGCGTTAATATTTATAGCAATCAACTGGAGTATTGGTTATATTTTGTACAAAAAGAAAATTTATATAAAGATATGATTTTAATTGCAGACTGTGGCTCCACCAAAATAGACTGGTGTGTGCTAAATGGAAAAGAGGTCAAGGCTCGAATCTTCACTTGCGGAATGAACGCTTTGATGATGACCCAAGAAGAAATGAGCAACAACATCGAAAACGAACTCCTGCCTCATGTGAAAGATTTCGATATCGATGAAGTATATTACTATGGCGCAGGTTGCCTTGCCGAGGATATTTGCTCCAATGTGAGAGGCGCGATTCGTGCTCACATTCCGGCAAAAACTATCGAGGTACATTCCGATTTGCTTGCTTCGGCACGCGCCCTCTGCGGAAATGAACCCGGTATTGCTTGTATTCTCGGCACCGGCTCAAATTCGTGCTATTACGATGGCAAAGAGATTGTGGACAATGTATCGCCACTCGGCTATATCCTCGGAGATGAGGGTAGTGGCGCCGTTCTTGGCAAGTTGCTCGTGGGCGATGTGCTCAAAAAACAACTTCCGGAGCCACTTTGCGAGAAATTCCTCAAAGAATACGACCTCGACCGCCTCGAGATAATCCGTAGAGTGTATCGCGAGCCATTCGCCAACCGCTTCCTCGCATCGCTCTCGCCATTCCTTGCCAAAAATATCGAGGAGCCGGCAGTTCACCGTCTTGTGCTCAACGCATTCAAGGCATTCTTTGTGAGAAACATCACCAATTATAAGAATTATAAATCACTCAAAGTCAATTTCGTAGGCTCAATAGCAATGTATTATCGCTCGGTGCTCGAAGAAGCCGCCGCTTCGGTCGATTGCACAATCGGTACCATCATCAAGAGCCCTATGGAAGGCTTAATATTGTATCACTCTAAATAAATTAGTATTATGGCTTTTGTAAAAATTAGCGAACAACCTTCGTTGTACAACGATTTGGAAAAGAAATCGGTGCTTGAAATTCTCACCGATATCAACCGCGAGGACCACAAGGTGGCAGATGCCGTAGAAAAGGCTATACCTCAAATCGAAAAACTCGTATCTCAGATCGTGCCACGCATGAAGAAGGGTGGACGCATCTTCTATATGGGCGCCGGCACATCGGGCCGTCTTGGAGTTCTTGCCGCATCA
>JBJEKB010000262.1:0-2165 GCA_051878395.1 Muribaculaceae bacterium | reverse complement strand
GATAGCCTGGCTAAGTCCTTCAAGCACGGCAGATTTTCCCACGCCCGGTTCACCAATCAACACGGGATTGTTCTTCTTGCGACGAGAAAGAATTTGCACCAATCTTTCAATCTCCCGTTCACGACCAACGACAGGGTCAAGTTTGTTCTCTTCAGCCTCTTTAGTTAAATCAACACCATACTGATCGAGTAGGGGAGTTGCACTTCCAGGTTGGCGTTGTTCTCGACGGTTACCAGTTACCGTAGAATGAGACTCGCCTGAATCGGAAGGTGTATTTGCCTCTTCATCATCTTCATCGTCGGTGAATCCGGCACCATCAACAATATTATCATATTCCACATTGTTGGCGGTAAAGTCGGAGTCACACTCATTAAATATATATCTATTCTTGTGCATAATTTCAAATTTGAATATATGAAATACATTGCAAAATGCGTGCCACAAAATCTGCAACAGTATAAAACCGGCTCACAACCCAATTATTTTCAATTCATGGCGCGATATTCCCCACTTTTTGTGGTTATCTTTATATAAGATAGGCGGCACCTCAGCAATACCAAAAGAAAATCTTTTGGCTTTTCTTTTGGTATTGCGTTCGGTTTGCACTATCTTTGGATAAGATTGGCGGCACTCGGGAATCCAAAATCAAAAACTGCGTTTTTATTTTGATATTCCTCTCGTTTGCACTATCTTTGCGGAAAAATTAAAAAGTTGGCTGAAATGCATAAATTGAAGAGCTTTTTCAAGAACCATCCAATAATTGCCAATATTTTGGCGATACTCATTTGCTTTATCATCTTTATCAATGGATTGTTGTTTTTCATTGATGGATTCACCGAACATGGAAAATATCAAGTTGTTCCCACTGTAAAAGGATTGTCTCTCGACAAGGCGACAATGAAACTCGAGCAAGAAGGATTCAAATGGGATGTATCCGACTCGATATATAGTGATGACTTCGGTCCCGGTGTTGTTGTGGACCAAAATCCAAAAGAAAATTCAAAAATAAAAAGCAACCGCATAGTATATCTTGTAATCAATGCATTCTCACCGCGTGTCGTAACATTGCCCAATGTATTGGAAATGTCGGAAAGACAAGCGATTTCGCTCCTTGAAGGACTGGGGCTGAAGAATGTGAGAGTGGAAACCATCTACTCGCCATATAAAGGACTTGTCATAGATTGCAAAATCAACGGGAAGTCGATTAGCAAAGGCACAAGAGTATCATCATCGTCCTATATCACACTCGTTGTAGGAGATGGCGCTGAGAATACAATTTCAACCGATTCAATAATCGAAGAAGACACCACTATCGATGAAAATTTAGACGATGGTCTCGGTGTTGATTTCATGTAATGAATATGGAAGAAAAATACGATGTCGATATTCAAGACAATGAAGTAGATGATAGTTCGATAATTACAATCGGCGGACGAGAACTATACGAACACTTTAGATTTGAAGTGGAGAAAGGGCAGACCTTGCTGCGAATCGACAAGTTTCTCGTTCAACGAATGGAGAACGCATCTCGCAACCGCATTCAGCAAGCGGCTGATGCCGAGTGCATTATCGTTAACGGCAAGGCGGTAAAATCGAGTTACCGTGTGAAGCCGGGCGACATTATATCGATTGTAATGGATCGCCCACGATATGAGAATGAGATAATCCCCGAGGACATACCATTGGATATAGTGTATGAAGACGATGACCTGCTCGTAGTAAATAAGCCCGCCGGACTTGTAGTGCATCCCGGGCACGGCAACTATTCGGGCACCCTCGTTAATGCCTTGGCATATCACTTCAAAGACAATCCCGAATATGATGTTAACGACCCGAGAATGGGGCTCGTGCATCGCATCGACAAAGACACATCGGGTTTGCTCGTAGTGGCAAAGACACCCGATGCAAAAACATCTCTCGGCAAACAATTTTTCAACAAAACCACAAAAAGACAATACATAGCCTTGGTGTGGGGGACATTCGACCACGAAAACGGCACTGTGGAAGGCAACATAGGCAGAAGTCTCAAAGACCGACTGCAGATGACAGTTTTCCCCGAAGGAGATATGGGCAAGCCGGCTGTAACACATTACACCGTGCTTGAAAACTTTGCCCATGTAGCAATGGTGAGATGCCAATTGGAAACCGGTCGCACACATCAAATA
>JBJEKB010000261.1:0-2165 GCA_051878395.1 Muribaculaceae bacterium | reverse complement strand
GCTCGAATTGGCAGATGAAGTAGCGAAAGGAATGAAACAGTGGGCAATTGAGAATGGCGCCCGCCACTACACTCACTGGTTCCACCCTCTAACAGATGGTACAGCCGAAAAGCATGACGCTTTCATCGAATATGATGGCAAGGGTGGTGTAATGGAATCGTTCACCGGAAAATTGCTCGTTCAACAAGAGCCTGATGCTTCGAGTTTCCCAAATGGTGGTATCCGCAACACATTCGAGGCTCGCGGATATTCTGCATGGGATATTTCTTCTCCGGCATTTATTATGAAGAATACTTTGTGTATTCCTACAATTTTCATTTCCTACACAGGTGAATCGCTCGACTACAAGACTCCGTTGCTTCGTGCGCTTAATAGTGTTGACAAAGCCGGTACTGCCGTTGCTCAATATTTCGATCCCAATGTAAAACATGTCCTCTCATATCTCGGTTGGGAACAAGAATATTTCCTTGTTGACGAGGCGCTTTATGAGGCTCGTCCCGACTTGGTGCTCACCGGTCGCACACTCATGGGGCATGAAAGTGCCAAGAACCAACAGCTCGAAGACCACTATTTTGGCAGCATCCCTTCGCGTGTCGAGGCATTTATGCTCGACCTTGAAATCGAGTGCCACAAACTCGGCATCCCGGCAAAAACTCGCCACAACGAGGTTGCCCCCAACCAGTTTGAGTTAGCTCCTATTTTTGAGGAAACCAACCTTGCCAATGACCACAACCTTCTTCTCATGTCGATTATTTCGGAAGTTGCCATTAAGCACCACTTCAGAGTATTGCTTCATGAGAAACCGTTTGCAGGCATCAATGGTTCCGGTAAACACAATAACTGGAGTCTTGGAACAGACACCGGTGTGCTTCTTTTTGCTCCCGGTAAAACCCCAATGGACAACCTTCAGTTCATCACATTTATCGTAAATGTAATGGCTGCGGTGAATCGCCACAACGGATTGCTCAAGGCTTCTATTTCTTCGGCTACAAATGCTCACCGTCTTGGTGCAAACGAGGCACCGCCGGCAATCATTTCTATGTTCCTCGGAACTCAACTCTCTGCTTTGCTTGAGCGCATCGAAAAGAGCACTAAAGATGAATTGCTCACTATGGCAGGTAAAGAGGCGATGGAAGTAGGCGTTTCTCAGATTCCGCAGATTCTCGTTGATAACACCGACCGCAACCGTACTTCTCCTTTTGCATTCACCGGTAACCGCTTTGAATTCCGTGCCGTTGGTTCAAGTGCCAACTGCGCTTCGGCAATGATTGCACTCAATGCTGCCGTTGCCCAACAGTTGAGCGAATTTAAGGAGAAAGTAGATGCTTCTATCGCGAAAGGTGAAACTCTTATTCACTCATTGCTCACCGAAATCCGTTCACTTATTATCGAATCCAAACCTATCCATTTCGATGGCAACGGTTATAGCGAGGAATGGAAGGCTGAAGCAGCACGTCGCGGTCTCGATTGCGAAACAAGCACTCCAAAAATCTTTGATTCTTATCTCACTAAAGAATCTATCGACATGTTCAATAAAACAGGGGTATTTTCCGAGGTGGAATTGAAGGCTCGCAACGAGGTGAAATGGGAAATCTACACAAAGAAAATCCAAATTGAGGCGCGTGTTCTCGGTGATTTGGCTATGAACCACATTCTCCCCATTGCAACCCGCTATCAGTCGGTGCTTCTTGATAATGTTTACAAAGTCAAGAATCTTTTCCCCAAGGATAAGTCAGATAAGATTGCAAGCCAAGATATGACAATGATTGAATCGATGAGCGATCACATGAGCTTCATCAAAGAGCACGTCAATATCATGGTTGAAGCAAGAAAGAAAGCAAATAAGATTGAGTGCGAACGTGAGAAGGCTATCGCTTATCACGACACTGTGCTTCCCGAGATGGATTTGATTCGTTATCATATCGACAAACTCGAACTCATGGTTGATAACGAAATCTGGCCATTGCCAAAATACAGGGAATTGCTATTTATCCGCTAATTTAGTCAATTAATTATTGAGTGGTTGTACAGCACAAAATCGTGTTGTACACCACTTTACACTCAAACATTCTTGGAAATAAATTATGATACCTCTTCAGCAGGGTCTCTACGACCCGAGATACGAAAAAGATGCATGTGGTGTTGGACTTCTTGTCAACATCCAT
>JBJEKB010000260.1:0-2168 GCA_051878395.1 Muribaculaceae bacterium | reverse complement strand
GCTCCTTGTGGTAGTAGTAGGATGCGTTGAGGGTGATGTTCCACCATTTGGTGATGGTGAAGGGGAGATAAGCCCCCATAACGAAGTAGCGGTCTTTGGCGAGGTTCTTGAAGGTTACGGTAACCATTTGCGGGTCTTTGCTGTCGGGCTCTGTTACCTGCATGATGCCGTTGTTGCTGAAAGTGTAGTTGGCATAGAGTGCATATTTGTAAGCCAGAGTGAAGTTGAGGCCGATGCTGTTGTGGTATGCCGGCTTCAGGTCGGGATTACCCATTGTGGAAGCGTAGGGGGAGTAGATGCGGCGATTGGGGTTGAGTGCCCAGAACGACGGGCGCTGGATGTTGCGGTTGTAGGATGCCGACACCGAATAGCTCCCCAGGTCGTTGAACATGTACATCGCGCTTGCGCTTGGGAAGAAGTCGAAATAGTTCTTGGTGGGGAAGAAGCCCTCGCCGTTGCAGCGTGCGTATTCGGCACGGCCGCCGGCTTTGAGGTTCCATCGTCCGCTGTGGAACGCGCCTGTGGCATAGGCGGCATAGATGTTCTCGCGATAGTTTACATCAAAGGTGTTGTATTCATCCACTATCCACAGGTTGTCGTTCTCGTGTGCGAAATATTGCTTGCTGTTCATGTCGTTGAGTGCGTATCTCACGCCGGCTTGCATTTTCCAGCGACTGTTGAAAGTCTTGTCGAGGTCGGCGGTGAGGGTGAAAGTGCGGTTGAGCGATTCTGAGTTGTTTTTATACACCGAGTCGGGGAGTGCGGTGCCGTTGAGGGTGCGGCGTCCGCGGTAGTCGTTATAGTCTCTCGACATATTGTCGGTGTAGGTGGCGATTACCTTGAGGGTGGAGCCGAGCGTGTCGAGTTTGAGGCGGTAGTTGATGCGCGGGTTCCACGACCTGAATACACCATCTTGCACGGTGTCTGCCATTTCGAGGATGTAGTTGCGCCCGGGGGCTTTCTCGAAGGTGGAAGATAGGCTGCTGTTGCCGCTGTCTTGGTTGCCGTAGAAGTTGATTTCGGCACCGATGCTGCTGCGGCTGTTGATGTCGTAGGTTGCACCGAACCCGATGCGCTCGCTGTTGAGCGGACCCTTAGATTTGTTCAATGTGTTGTCATCGACAACAGTGCCGGTGGCGTATTCGGTGTGGCTGAGCATCTCCTGGCGGGAAATCACGCCAAAACCGAGGCTTCCGTCGAGGTTGAAAGTGATGCGGTTGTTGTGGTGGCTGATGTTGAAATTGGGGGAGAATGAGATGTCGCTCCATCCCAGGTTGCTACTCAGCCCCACAGCACCCATGGTGCCGTTGTCGCGGTTCTTTTTGGTGTAAATCCTTATGATACCGCTTTGCGAATCGGCGCTAAATTCGGCTCCGCTGTTGGGGATTACCTCGATTTTGCTCATATCCTCGGCTCGGAGCGAGCGGAGGTAGGCGAGGAGTTGCTCCTCGGTCATGTTTTGGATTTCGCGGTCGTTGATATACACTTTCACGCCCCCTTTGCCGTTGATTGTGATTTTGTCGCGTTGAACAAACACCCCCGGAGCCTGGCGCAGCATTTCTTCGCCGTTTTTGCCGATGGTTACGGGCTGGTCTTCGACATCCATCACATAGCGGTCGCTCTCGCGGCGTATCAGGCTGGCGGTAACGGTAACCTCGTCGAGTGCCACACCGCTGTTTTTGAGCATAATCTCGCCCAGGTCGATTCCGCCAACCGGCACGTTGATGGTGTCGGTGTAGGTCTCATAGCCTACAAATGCCACTTTGAGAGCGTAACGCCCTTGTTCGACATCGAGCGAGAAGCATCCGCTGTCGTCGCTGGTGCCACCATATTTTTGAGTACCGTTTTGCGAAAGGACTATGGTTGCATATTCAATAGCAGTCTTTTTCTCATCAATAACACATCCTTTTGTAATTGCTCCTTGTGCGTTGCCTGCAGCTATTGCCATGAGCGAGGCGAGAAGGGCAAATCTAATTTTCATCATTGTTGTGATAGTTTTTTGTTGCTTAAAAAATTTCTAAATACAACCATTAGATGAACAAAAGTAGCAATTTGCTGCAATGATGATGAAAAATAAGTGCACTTTAACCCTCTTTAACAGTCGGGGAGGGGATGGGCGAGGGCGCGGAGGTGCTTGAGGTGGAGCTCCTTGGCGAGGCTGAGCGCCA
>JBJEKB010000259.1:0-2173 GCA_051878395.1 Muribaculaceae bacterium | reverse complement strand
ATGATGGTTTTTCAATAGCAGTTTTGTAATGCTTTCGGATAGCTGAATAGTTACCGGGTGGGGGCTATGTTGAAAAAAACAATAATTTGCTCGAAGTATGTATCGTGAAAAGCACGGTTGCAACTCTATGCCACCGCTTTATTTGCCTTTCAATCGCAAAATTAATACGTTATCTTCCCAAAAGCAAATTTTATCAATAATTTTTTGTGCTATTTCAGCGCTTTACTGCAGATTCTTGCAATTTCCGAGAATCGGCATTATATTTGCATATCATAATCGAAATAACATGAAAAGAATCTTAACTATCGCCACTTCGCTCGCAATTTGCGTGCTCGCTGTGGCACAAAACTACAAGACAATTTGTGATATCCCCTACACATCCAAGACAGATGAGTATTCTCAAGAACGCCTGAAACTCGATGTCTATTTCCGTGAAAATGCCAATGATATGCCGGTGGTGGTGTGGTTTCATGGCGGCGGACTCACATCGGGTGAAAAACAGTTTCCCTACAAACTCAAAGAGAAGGATTGTGTGCTTGTGGGCGTGAATTACAGGCTCCTGCCCAATGTTACAATCGACAAGACTATCGACGACGCTGCCGAGGCGGTGGCTTGGGTGATGGACAATATCGGCAAATATGGCGGCAACAAGAGCAAAATCATTGTTGCCGGACACTCGGCAGGCGGCTACCTCACAATGATGCTCGCCCTCGACAAGCAGTGGTTGGACCGGTATGGCAAAGACGCCAACGCCATTGCGGCTTACATCCCCTTCAGCGGTCAGGCCATCAGCCATTTCTCTTACCGCAAAATGAACGGCATCGACAATCTGCAACCCACTATCGACCAATTTGCTCCCCTCTACTGGGTGAGAAAAGACTGCCCGCCTCTGGTGCTCCTTGTCGGCGACCGCGAACTCGAACTTTTCGGCAGATATGAAGAAAACGCCTATCTTCAACGCATGATGAAACTCGTGGGCAACACCACCACACTCCTCTACGAATTTGGCGGCCATGGCCACGGTGGCATGATGGAGCCTGGATACCACATCCTCGAATGGTGGGTGCGCAAACTCGAAGGCAAGCCCTTCGAGCCATAACCCCCTCCCGCGCCCTATGGTTGACGCTTGCTTGGCGTTAATTTGGGCTTTATAGGACTTCCGGAATGTTTGCTTTGGGGTGTTGTGTGGGATTATTTGAGGTGGGAGGCGTTGCGGTGGAGGGTGGGGAGCTTGGCGCGTTTTATGGCGGAGTGGCGGAAGAGGGCGGCGTATCGCTCTTGGTCCATCTCGAGTATGTCGTTGACGGTGAGGGTGAGTCGCCCGGGGACGGGGGTAAATTCGGGGATTTCGGTGGTGGGGGCGTAGATGTTGTGTGGACAGGCTTTCTGGCAGGTGTCGCAGCCGTAGAGGCGGTTGCCGAGGCTGATTCCTTGGGGGATTTCGCCGCGGTTTTCGATGGTGAGGCATGATAGGCAACGGCGTGCATCGATGGCGCCGTGGTCGCTGATTGCCTTGGTGGGACAGTAGATGAGGCAGCGGCGGCAGCTGATGCATGGCGAGATGCAGGGTTCGTCGGGCTGCAGGGGGGCGGTGGTGATTACAAACCCGAGGAAATGATAGGAGCCGAGGGATGGGATTATGAGTTGGTTGTTCATGCCGATGAAGCCCAATCCGGCTTGCTGTGCCCAGTATCGCTCGCGCAGCGGGGCGGTATCGACGCAGATGCGCGACGAGGCACCGAGGGTGGCGAGGTAATCGACAACGGGGGCAAGGCGGTTGCGCACCACATCGTGGTAGTCGTCGCCATAGGCATAATAGGCGATTTGCGGGTATTGCGGCTGCTGTTTTTCGCGCGGCAGGTAGTTTAGCGCCACGGCGATGATTGTGGCGGCGCCATCGAGGAGGAGGCGCGGGTCGTTGCGCACATCGCGGTATTTTTCGAGATAGGAGAGGCAGCCATGCTTTCCGGCGGCAATCCAGTCGTCGAAAGCCTTCACCGCGGCGGCATCGACAGGCGCGGCAACGGCAAACCCGCATCGCGAGAAGCCCGATTCCGTTGCAATTCGGCGCACTTGCTCGCGGATGTCATTGCTGAGGTATTTTGTCGAAGGTGTATCCATTTTCTAAGAGCCATTCGATGCTTTTGGGGAGGGCGTATTTCATATTTTTCTC
>JBJEKB010000258.1:0-2189 GCA_051878395.1 Muribaculaceae bacterium | reverse complement strand
TTTTCTTATGTGCCAATATAGAGGCTCGGTGTAGTGTGCAATCACCTTGCCGAATGCGTCCTTTACACATTCGGGTTTCTTGAGTTGCTCTATTATGTCTTTTTCGTTATATTCCACGATTTCGCTTTTTGAGAGTGTAAATTTAGTCAAAATTTCTCAATTGCGTCATATTTTCGAGGAATATTGACTAATTTTGTATGAAATTTAATCGATTTTAATATGGAATTGAGTTTATCCACCATCATATTGGCTCTTGGGCTAACACTTGTAGCCGGTCTTTCCACCGGACTCGGAAGTCTGATGTCGTTTTTCGCCAAGGCTCAAAACACGAAGTTTCTCTCCACTGCGCTCGGCTTTTCGGCTGGCGTGATGGTGTATATCTCATTCCTCGACTTGATGCCGGGAGCTGTTGCCGATTTGGCTGCCGATTTCGGCTCGTCGGCAGGGCTGATAGCCACTATCGCCTTCTTTGCCGGCATTGCAATGATTGCGCTCATCGACTTTTTTATCCCCGATGATGAGAACCCGCACCAGAATCATGGCACGATAGGCAATGAGCAAGGTCCCGACATGCATCGCACCGGGCTGATGCTTGCGTTGGCAATCGGCGTGCACAACTTCCCCGAAGGGCTCGCCACCTTTGCCGCCGCGCTCGAAGGATTGGAGTTTGCCATACCTATCGTTGTGGCAATCGCCATCCACAATATCCCCGAAGGCATTGCTGTGTCGGTGCCCATCTATCACTCCACCGGCAATCGAGCCAAGGCGTTGCGATTCTCCCTGCTATCGGGTCTTGCCGAGCCTGTGGGCGCGCTGTTCGGAGCCTTGTTCCTGCTTCCGTTCTGGAGCCCGATGGTGAGTGCCCTGCTCATGGCATTCGTCGCCGGCATCATGGTGTATATCTCCTTTGACGAGTTGCTCCCCAACAGCGAGCGATTCGGCCACCACCATTTTGCCATGAGCGGTGTGGTTGCCGGGATGGCAATCATGGCTGTCAGCCTGCTATTGCTATAAATCGAGTTTCCCACTCCTTCCACGCTGCAAAATTACATCGCGAAAAACACATATATTTGCATTTCAAGCCGTTTCTTGCGAATTAACCTGTTTTTAACTATTATTATTTGCTATCTTTGCATTGTCGAGTGGCGAAATGCTTCAAATCTGCCCTAAAATAGTGCTTTTGACCATGTTTCGGGTGCGTTGTTAAGAGTTTTTAAGGGGATGAAGTGTTTGTTATTTAATAGAAAATGACTAACTTTGCAACTTTGAAGCGAGTGACCAAAAAAATTGCGCTTAAGTTATAACTAAGAAACTACAAAATAATATAATCAAAATATCCATAACGTTATGAGTTTAAACATCGTTGTCTTGGCAAAACAAGTGCCTGACACTCGAAATGTGGGTAAAGATGCAATGAAAGAAGACGGCACAATCAATCGTGCTGCCTTGCCTGCAATCTTCAACCCCGAGGATTTGAACGCTTTGGAACAAGCGTTGCAATTGAAAGAAACACATCCCGGCTCAAAAATCACATTGTTGACCATGGGTCCTCCGCGTGCAAGCGAAATCGTGCGTGAAGGTCTCTATCGTGGCGCCGACACCGGAATCGTGCTCACCGACCGTGCTTTTGCAGGTGCCGATACATTGGCTACATCCTATGCTCTTGCCACTGCGGTGAAGCATATTGGCGAAGTTGATATTATCATTGGTGGCCGTCAGGCTATCGACGGCGATACCGCTCAGGTAGGTCCCCAGATTGCCGAGAAACTTGGTCTTCCGCAAGTAACCTATGCCGAGGAGGTGAAGGTAGAAGAAGGAAAAGCTATTGTAACCCGTCGCCTTGAGGGTGGCGTGGAGACTGTAGAATGTCCTCTTCCTTGCGTAGTTACAGTAAACGGCTCGGCTGCTCCATGCCGTCCGCGTAATGCACGTTTCATCCAGAAATACAAATATGCAGTAACTCCAAGCGAGAAAGCAACTCTCGAGGGTGCAAAACTTGCACTTGTAGAGAGCCGTCCCGAGCTCAATCTTTATGAGTGGAGTGCTGCCGAGGTGAATGCCGACCCGCAGCAAATCGGTCTTGCCGGCTCGCCCACAAAGGTGAAAACAGTGGTGAATGTAGTGTTCCAAGCCAAAGAAAGCAAGACAATCGAAGGCGAAGACAACGCTGCACTCGAAGAGTTGATAAA
>JBJEKB010000257.1:0-2190 GCA_051878395.1 Muribaculaceae bacterium | reverse complement strand
ATCTCGAAGAAGATAAATGCATTGATCAATGAAATGAGCGTGGAAACCGTAGAAGCAAACATCGAAGTAAAGCAAAGTGTTTCACCGCAGAACGAATTGCAAATCGAGCAATTTTGCGATAGATTCTATCAACAATATTGCGACTGATGGAGATAGACAGAGTCGAAATATCGGAATTCATACGCAATCATTATAATGAAGACGCAGCCATGCTAAGGTTGAAATACACCTTGCCGTGGCAGCGTTTTGCTATAGTACAAATCGAAGCGCGACACAAGTGCGCGGCAAAACTGCCGTCGTATCTCGCCAATGAGCGTTTTTTGTTTCCATCGACCGTCGTGGCAGAACAAGCGACCAATGAGACAATAGCGAAGTTTCATGCCACACTATTTGAAACCTGTGGTAAGGTAGTGGATTTAACCGCAGGGCTGTGTGTCGATGCGATGGAAATATCAAAGAACTGCCATGTCGATGCCATCGAGATAAACGAGGAGTATTTCCACATAAACAGGGCGAATATCGAGGCAATCGGCGCAGATGTCGACATCATCAATGCCGACTCGGCAGAGTGGGTGAAAACAATGCCACAATACAGCGCTGCATTTATCGACCCGGCAAGAAGAGATAACAGCAGTAATAGGGTGTATTCATTGAGCGATTGCTCACCCAATTTGCTTGCTATGATTCCATATTTGAAACAAAAGGTGAAATATATCATCGTAAAGTCCTCCCCTATTCTCAATATTGCCGAAGTGAACAAAAACGTGGATGGAGTGAGCGACTTTTGGGTGGTGTCGCTGCGCAATGAGTGCAAAGAGCTCCTATTCAAGATTGATTTTGAACATAAAACTGAGGAGCAAATAATACACACCATCAATTTCACGGCAGATGGCACACAGGCACTAAGTGAGCCATTCAAAAAAGATGAAATCGAAAGATATGGCATCCCCGAGGCTGATGATTACCTGTATGAGCCAAATGCAAGCATAATGAAAGCGATGCTTTTCGATGGCATTTATGCGAAGTATGGCGAAATGCTGAAAATTGCGCCCAATTCGCATCTCTTTTTCTCAAAAAACTCGTTCATAGAATTTCCGGGGCGGATTTTCAAGATAAAAGAAATTGCCTTGTTTAAGAAGGGGAAAAATCTTGATACAATTAAAGCGACTAAAGCAAATGTCGCAACACGCAATTTCCCATTGAGTGCAGCCGAGTTGAGTAGAAAATTGAAGATAAAAGATGGAGGCGGAACATATCTGTTCGGGACTACCCTATCGACAAAGCAGACAGTACTGATAGTGTGCGAAAAGGCTACCTTTTGAACATTCGGTCGATTGCGCGTTTGTCTTCGCGCTCCTTGATAGACTGTCTCTTGTCGTAAACTTTTTTACCACGAGCCAGAGCAATAACCATTTTTGCAAGCCCCTTCTCACTTATGAACACTTTCAAAGGGATAATAGAGAAACCCTTTTCCTTGCCAGCCTTTTCGAGTTGCCAGATTTCTTTACGATGCAAAAGGAGTTTGCGGTCGCGGCGCACACTGTGGTTATTGTATGAGCCGAAAGAATACTCGGCAATGTACATATTCTTAACCCACAACTCTCCATTGTTTACATAGCAGAATGTGTCGGTGAGACCCGCTTTGCCGAGACGAATCGACTTGATTTCGGTTCCGGTGAGAACAATACCGGCAGTGAAAGTGTCGATTATTTCGTAGTCGAAAGTGGCACGCTTGTTCTTAATATTTATTTGAGATTGATTAGCCATTTGTGAGAATTAAAAGATTAAACAAATTTTCCAAAATAATTGATGGAAGAATAATGAAAATAGAGAAAAAGACTACAAACTTCACCTCCTCCGACTTTAAGAAACTGAAATAATCAAATCCTTTCAATATAATAAACACCGAATAGAGAGGATACAAGTTGAGAATAGGGATTTCAATCGGGATAATATTGACAAGAATGTTGAAAAGCATCAATATGCAGTAATTGAAAATGATAAACACATACAACTTGTTTTGCTCATCTTTCTTGGTGATTTTATACACACTGAGCAGCAACCCGGCGCTAATCATATAGCCAAAGAAATACTTACACACATCGATAATCGACATGGAAAGCAAATCGGAAAGTGTCAAGTCGTTGTTGGAGAAATATTTTGCAAAGACACTAACCGCAATTATCGCAA
>JBJEKB010000256.1:0-8971 GCA_051878395.1 Muribaculaceae bacterium | reverse complement strand
ACACATACGGCGACCGAAAGTAACGGCATTATCGACGTGGGTGAGTGTGCTGAGGGCATCGACCGACTCGCCATTGAGGAGAATGTCGAGTTTTACGAGTTTCGACTCACGGAAATCGTGAATATGATAGTCGAAAGAGGCGTAGCCCTTGGAGATACTCTTGAGTTTGTCGTAGAAATCGATAACGATTTCGCCAAGCGGGAGGTCGAAAGTGAGTTCGAGGCGGTTGCCGGAAATATATTCCTGCTTGATGAGTTCGCCGCGCTTGCCGAGACAGAGGGTCATAATCGGACCGATATAGTCGGCAACAGTGATGATAGAAGCGCGGATATAAGGTTCTTCGATTTTTTCGATGAGAGTGAGGTCGGGAAGTCCGGCTGGATTGTGCACCTCGGTAACACCACCTTTCTTGTCATATACTTTATAGGAGACGTTTGGCACGGTGGTGATTACATTCATATCGAATTCGCGGTCGAGACGCTCCTGGACAATCTCCATGTGGAGCAAACCGAGGAATCCGCAACGGAAACCGAAACCGAGAGCCACCGACGACTCGGGAGTGAATGTGAGGGAGGCATCGTTAAGCTGCAATTTTTCGAGCGAAGAACGCAGGTTCTCGAAATCCTCGGTCTCGATGGGATAAACACCGGCAAACACCATCGGCTTCACCTCCTCAAATCCCTCTATCGCACTTTCGCAAGGCTCATTGACATGAGTGATGGTGTCGCCCACCTTCACCTCGCGCGAAGTTTTGATACCCGAGATGATGTAGCCCACATTTCCTGCCGAAAGCATATCGGTGGGGACCATATCGAGTTTTAGGATACCGATTTCATCGGCATTATACTCTTTTCCGGTGTTGACAAATTTCACGAAATCGTTTTTGCGGATTGTTCCGTTTACAATCTTGAAATAAGCGATAATACCGCGGAAAGGATTGAACACGGAGTCGAAGATGAGAGCCTGCAGCGGTGCATCGGGGTCGCCCTCGGGAGCCGGAACACGCTCAACGATTGCCTGGAGGATTTCGGGGATACCGATACCGGTTTTGCCACTGGCGCGGATAATCTCCTCGGGCTTGCAACCGAGCAATTCCACAATCTGGTCTTCCACCTCATCGGGCTTGGCGCTATCGAGATCGACTTTGTTGATTACCGGGATAATCTCAAGATTGTTGTCGATAGCCATATACAGATTGGAAATGGTCTGCGCCTGAATACCCTGAGAAGCATCAACAATGAGGAGCGCGCCCTCGCAAGCGGCAATCGAGCGAGAAACTTCGTAGGAGAAATCGACGTGTCCCGGGGTGTCGATAAGATTGAGGGTATAGTTTACGCCATCGAGAGCATACTGCATCTGAATGGCATGGCTTTTGATTGTGATTCCGCGCTCGCGTTCAAGGTCCATATCATCGAGCACCTGGGCCTGCATCTCCTTGTCTGCCACAGTGTGGGTGTATTCAAGAAGACGGTCGGCGAGAGTGCTCTTACCGTGGTCGATGTGCGCAATGATGCAAAAATTTCGGATATTCTTCATAAAAAATCGTCAGTATCTAAAAAACCTTGCAAATTTAACAAAAAAGTGGGAATATAGAGTTAGTTTTAAGACAAAATGTGGAAAGCCACCGCCGCAAGGGGCGCGAAATCAGGGAGCCACAGTGATGATTTGGGTGTCGAAGGCTATTTCCACGCCGGGAGGGAGCAGATTTTGCGACACATAATCGTGCAACCCCATGTCGTGGCTCAAATGGATGAGGAAAGCACGGCGCGGCGATATGCGGGCTATTGTGGCAAGCGATTGCGACAGGGACATGTGTGAAATGTGTTCCTCGATGCGAAGAGCGTTGATAATCAATGTGTCTATGCCGCGAATCTTCTCGATAGTCTCATCGGGGACCTCTTTGGCATCGGTAATATACGCCATATTTCCGATTTTATAGCCAAGAATGGGCAACTTGTAGTGCATGACCCGGAGCGGCTCGATGAGCACGTCGCCGATGGTGAACGGTTCGAGAGTGATGGTGTGGAGGTTGAACTGCGGCACACCCGGATAGGGATGTTCCTTGAAGCAATACGGGATGCGATTGCGCAGGTCGTTGAGGACATCCTCCTGGGCGTAGATGTCAAAGCGGGAAGGTTGGCAATAGGCACGGAGGTCGTCAACACCACCCACATGGTCGTAGTGGCTGTGGGTTACGAGCAGCGCATCGAGCTCCTGAGACGATGCCCGAAGAATCTGCTCACGGAAATCGGGACCACAGTCGATGAGCAGGCTCATGCCCCCGGTGCGCACCACCGCCGAACAGCGCAGGCGCTTGTCGCAGGGATTATTTGATTTGCACACCTCGCATTGGCATTTTATCTGCGGAATGCCTGTGGATGTGCCGGTACCTAAAAACTCAATCTCCATACATTATATAATATTTGCCTCGGGGACTAATTCCACGCCAAACGAATCTTTGACGGTTGTGATGATGAAGCGATAGAGCCTCACTACATCGTCGGGGAGAGCATTGTCGATGTTGGCAATTACCAAGCACTGCTTCTCCCACACGACGGCGCCGCCGCACCGGTGCCCTTTGAGACCCGAATGCTCGATGAGCCATCCTGCCGGGATTTTCACCCTGCCATCGTCGAGGAGGTAGTGTGGCGCATCGGAGTGCAACTCGATAAACTTCTCGAAGAAAGCAGATTCCACAATCGGATTGGTGAAGAAACTACCCACACTGCCTACATATTTCGGGTCGGGCAACTTGGCACAACGGATGGCAATAATCTCGTCGCGAACCTTGGCAATGGTGAGATTCGGCTCGTCGGCAAGCCGCTTGAGCGGACCATATTCGAGATTGAAGCGAGGGGTTGTGGATAGCCGGTATTCCACCTCGGTAACTATGTATTTTCCTTTCAATTCCTTTTTGAAAATGCTGCCGCGATAGGCATATCGGCACTCTGAATTATCGAAATATCGTATCGAGCCATCAGCCACACACATTGTTCTCACACGAGTGATGACATCCTTCACCTCGGCACCATAACTGCCAATGTTCTGCACAGCGCTGGCACCCACCTTTCCGGGGATATAAGACATATTTTCAATGCCGTAATAGTTGTGTTCGACGCAGAATTTCACCAAATCGTCCCACACCACACCGCTGCCAACGCGCAAAACAACCTCATCTCCTTGCTGCGAGATGGTGTCGATATGGCAGATTTCGGTGTTGAGAATCACGCCGTCGAAATCGGAGGTAAACACCAAGTTGCTACCACCGCCAATCTGCATCACTTTATTGGTTTTACACAACTCGCCGGCAAGCAAGTCGCGCAACTCCTCCTCGCTGTCGTAGGTTGCAAACCATGCACAACGGGCGGGGAGGTGGAAAGTGGTAATTTCCTTTAATTCAAAGTCTTTTTCGATTTTCATTTTCGATATTTTGTTAATATGCCATCTACAAAAATAAGATACACACCATCGGAATACTTCCAGATTTCTTGCAGAGTATCGTATGTGGGAATCCTATCGATACCGGCAGGAACGCCAAGCGCCAATCGGCACTCCTCTTTGGTCATGCCTGTCTGCACCTTGCTTTCGGTGATAAGAGTCCAGTTTTCATCGCTAATGGATGGATAGTTGTTTCGGATGTCGGAGGTGGAGAAGAGGTTGGAAAACCTGCGACTTGCCACTGAATTGTCTGCCGCCGACACATAGATGGCGGCTTGCAAACCGTTGTAGTCGAAATACACCTTTAAAGAATACACCTTGTTTCCGGGGAGAACATCGAGAATCTTCACCTTCACAAATTTCTTCCCGGCAATCACCTTGTCGTCGCTGTCGTACCAATAAGATGTACGCACATAGAAGTGTTTTCCCACGACATCCTCGCGCGCGAGGTCGAGCAAATCGGCATCGAGCAGGAAAAGGATCGAAGTGCTTCGCGTTGCCGCATAATCGCGCTGCGACCTGCCCGTGTCGAAACTATAGGCACCGCCTTTGGAATCGGTGAAATTGAGCAACACGGTTTCCTCCACTCCAAACATGTTCTGAGTGCCGTAGCCGGAATAGGCCAAGGTGTCCCCCTCGCACAAATCGGCTGTGGCAGGCGACAAAATCATTTTCACCTGCTTGTCGAGGACCACGAAGCGCTTGCCCACATTCCAATGGAGGTAATTCGGCGACAAGACAGTGTCGATGACCGAACAGATTGCTACAGGAGCGCTCTTCACCTCTTTATCCACATCGCTGTCGGTGATTTTCTTCGTGCTCTCGAAACTCGAAAAGCAGGAATTAAGCATCATCGACGCGATAAACAACAATATAAAACGCAAAAAGGATGTCATTAATCAAATTGTTTGTGCAAAATTAATCAAATTCGCTTAAACTATAGCCCCAATTCACGATTATTGGTTATATTTGCAGTGAAGATTAACAGATTTAGATATGGAAGAGACATATTTTACACCCGAAGAGCAGAAATTGATAGTGTCTCAATTCAGGCAACTGCTTAGATACACGCGCGATGTTATGCACGCCGACGATGTAAAAAAAGTGAGGACAATAATCGCTAATGGAGTAAAAGAGAACCATTACCGACGCGATAAATACGGCATCAACCCCACAATACGCAATATGACCACAGCGCTCTTGCTGTGTGAAAAGATATCCCCCGACCGCAACATGATAATCACCGTTTTGCTTTACAACTTGTGCAAATCGGAGTTTATGAGCGAAGAGGAAATCCGCGATGCGTTTGGCGACGACATTTTCAAGCTCATCAGCGGAATGCTCAAGGTGTCGGAACTGTATCGCAAGCGCGCGGCAGTGAAGAATGAAAATTTCCGCAACCTTCTTTTCACTTTCGCCAACGACATACGCGTGGTGCTCATAATGATTGTTGACCGACTGGGCATCATGCGAATGATTAACCACCACCCCAACGAGGATTTCGTGAGAGACGTTACCTTTGAGGCGATTAACCTCTATGCGCCCCTCGCCCACCGTTTGGGACTATACACTATAAAATCGGAACTTGAAGACCTGTCGCTGAAATACAGCAACAGGGATATCTACACACGCATTGCCGACAAACTCAACGAGACAAAAGAGCAACGCAACAAGTATATCGACAATTTTATAGCCCCGGTGAAGAAAAAACTCGAAGAGGCGGGGCTGAAATTTGATATCAAGGGGCGCACCAAGTCGATTTACTCGATTTGGAACAAGATACAGAAACAGAACACCGACCTCAACGGTATCTTCGACCTCTTTGCAATCAGGGTAATCATCGACACGCCGCTGGAGAAGGAGAAAAGCGACTGCTGGCTCGCCTACTCTATTATTGTAGATCTCTTCACATCCAATCCGGCAAGAATGAAAGACTGGATTACCGTGCCCAAGAGCAATGGCTATGAGTCGCTTCACACCACCGTTCATGGTCCAGACAACCGTTGGGTGGAGGTGCAGATACGCACACGACGTATGGACGAGGTGGCAGAGAAAGGTCTTGCGGCACACTGGAAATACAAAGGTGTGAAAAGCGAGAAAGACCTTGACGAGTGGGCGAAGAATGTGAGGGAATTGCTCGAAATGGGTGCCTCGGACCCGATGGAATTGATGAAGAGCGTGAAAATGGACATCTACAACAAAGAAGTGTTTGCATTCACGCCCAAGGGGGACCTTTACCGCCTCCCCGGTGGGGCATCGCTGCTCGATTTCGCCTTCATGGTACACTCCAAACTCGGTTGCATGTGCACCGGCGGACGCGTTGACGGAAAGAACCAGAAACTCAACTACAAAATAAAGAGCGGCGACACTATTGAGATTCTCACATCGAGCAACCAGATTCCGAAACTCGACTGGCTGAATTTTGTGGTAACATCCAAGGCTCGCAACAAGATTAAACAGGCGGTGAACGAACTCACGCACAAAAATGCCGAATACGGCAAGGAGTTGCTCATGCGCCGATTCAAGAATCGAAAAATCGAGGTTGACGAGGCGACACTCATGCGTGTAATCAAGAAATTCGGCACGAAAACCGCCACCGATTTCTTCAACGACATTCATGCCGAAAAGATTGCCATCAACGATGTTATCAACACATATCTCACGATAGACGAAGCAAAAGAATCTCCGCTTGCCAATCGCGCCGCCGACGAGTTTAAACTCGAAAACAAGCCGCAACAGCTCGATGTTCAGTCGAGCGATGTGCTTGTGATTGGAGAAGAAGACATCAAGGGCATCAATTACAAGATGTCGAGATGCTGCAACCCGTTTTTCGGCGATGATGTTGTGGGATTCATATCGAGCGAAGGTGTGATAAAAATCCACCGCGCCGATTGCCCCAACGTGAAGCATCTCGAGTCGAGATTCCCCTACCGCAAAATCGATGTGAAATGGAGTGGCAAGGGCGCAAGCAATATCGCCACACTGAGAATCCTCGGCAACGACAACATCGGAATCGTAACCGGAATCACTTCGATTATCACCAAAGAGAGCCGAGTGGTGCTCCGCAACATCTCGATTGACTCCTACGATGGCATGTTCCAGGGCTATCTTGTAGTGGGATACAACGACAAAGACGCATTAAACAATATAATAAAGAAAATCAATGATACGAAAGGAGTTAAAAATGTACAATGTTTTAAGTAGGATAGGCATTCTGTTGATTCTCGCCATTTCGGTGGCGTCGTGTGGCAATAGCGGCGCGGATGCCGGCGAAGGATTGCTCACAGAAGCGGAAAACGCAATCACATCGGGCGATTTCCTCCAAGCCTACCGCCTTATCGACTCAATCAACGTGGTGTCGAAAGATAACATCGAATTGCGAAAACGCGCTCTCCACCTGCGCACCATTGCGGATGAGAAAGCGGGGATTGCCGACAGTATTGTGAACGACTCCGTTCTCCGCGCCGAAACAGCGCGTGTCGAAGAGCTCCGCAACAGTTTCAAGTTCATCAAGACCAAAGATATGGTCGAGGGATACACCGTGCACAAGAAAGCGGCACCATTGGTGCAACGCACCGGCATTGATGTGCGCATCAACGAGCAGAACGAACTGTATATCGTATCGCTCCTGCGCGGTGTAAACATCAAGCACACCCAAATCTCAGCCACGGTAAATGGCACTACTGCAATGTCGAGCAATGTGCCGTATAACGGCTCGACCAACTATCGTTTCAAAGATGCCGGCGTGGAGAACGAGATGGTAACTTTCCGCGGTGCCAAAGCCGACTCCCTGTGTATGCTCATCAGCGACAACCCGGGAGCGAAAGTTGTGCTCACATTTATTGGCAGCAGCCGCCACAAGGTGAATCTTTCGGCAGCCGAGGCCAAAATCATCGCAGACACCTACAACTATGCGCAGGCGCTCCAGCGCAAAAAGAAATCGGAAGGACTTGCGCTTTACTATGCCAACAAGATAAGTATCGCCCGCAAACAACAAGCTGCGACACAACCGATTAGCAAAGAGTAACAAATCACCGATTGCTATAAACCGAAAACAGGAGGCTGACCAATCAACCTCCTGTTTTTTATGTAAAATGTGTAACTCTTTACGATTTGGAATTATACACGCATTGCCCGAATTTGCAATAGATTGCGGCATCGATAACGGCGATTGTCGTGAGGTTCACAATGTCGCGCACCGGAGCATCGATGCTGATGAAATGCACAGGCTTGTTCAAACCCATCTGGATAGGACCAATCGACTCCGAAAGCCCCATCTCGAGCATCATGCGATACACCGAATTGGCGGCACTGAGGTTGGGGAACACGAGAGTGTTGACATCCTTGCCGTGAAGGGTGTTGAATGGATAGATACTGTCGCGCAACTCGCGGTTGAGAGCATAGTGCATCTTCATCTCGCCATCAACAACGATTTCGGGGTAGCGCTCATGCAAGATATCTACAGCCTCATGCACCTGGCGAGGAGCGGCTTCGCTGTTGGAACCGAAATTGCTATAGGAAAGCATCGCAATCACCGGGTCGTGGGCGAAATATTCAACAGCGTGCTTCGACAAGCGAGCGATATCGACGAGAGTCTCGGTGTCGCATTCGTGATTAATCATGGTGTCGGCGAGGAAGAAGATTCCACGGCGAGTGTTCATGATGTGCATGGTGCCGAAGTGCTTGTAGGCGGGACGGATACCAATAACCTCCTTGGCAATATCGACAGTTGTAGCGCCGTCGCTATATGTGCCGGTGAGGAAAGCGTCGGCATCTCCGAGTTCCACCATCATCATACCGAAATAGTTGCGGTCGAACATCTTTTCGAGCGCTTCGGGATAAGTGAGACCGTTGCGACGATGCTTTTCCGCAAGACGATGGGCATAGAATTCGCGGCGCTGAGCCTCGCGATCGTGGCGAAGATTTACAATTTCGATGCCCGTGATATCGAGGTCGAGGCGTTGAGCACGCTTGGCAATCATCTCCTCGTTGCCGAGAAGAATCGGGATGCAAACGCCATCGTTATGCACTTGCACGGCAGCCTGGAGCATATTGTCGGTGTTTGCCTCGGCAAAGACCACGCGTTTGGGGTTACGCTTAGCCTCTTCGGTGAATCGACGCATGAGGATATTGTCGCAGCCCATGAGTTTCTTGAGGTGCAACTCATAGGCATCCCAATCTTGAATGGGTCGAGTGGCGACACCACTCTCCATCGCACCGCGAGCCACAGCCGGAGACACAGTGGTAATCAAGCGCGGGTCGAGAGCCTTGGGAAGGATATATTCGGGACCGAATTTAAGTTTGGTCATCTTGTAGGCATTGTTAACCACCGAAGGCACAGGCTCTTTGGCGAGAGCAGCGATAGCGCGCACAGCGGCGAGTTTCATCGCCTCGTTGATTTGAGTTGCGCCACAATCGAGTGCGCCGCGGAAAATATACGGGAATCCGAGCACATTGTTGATTTGGTTGGGATAGTCGGAACGCCCGATGGCGAAAATGAGGTCGGGACGAGAGGCTATCGCTTTGTGATACT
>JBJEKB010000255.1:0-2195 GCA_051878395.1 Muribaculaceae bacterium | reverse complement strand
GATTGCGTAGTCGCCGGTGGCATCAGCCATGAAGAAGTGATAACTTGCTTTCTCCTTGTCCATGTGCATGTTGTATTTTTTGAGCATCGCAACAGCCTCTTTCACGGTCGAGGCACGGTCGAGGCACATACGCATAGCCACGGTGGTGAAGATTGTCTTTTTGCCTATCGAGTCCTGCTTTGTCGGGAGTCCGTCGAGCTTGAGCACGCTCACAGCGAAGCCATCTTCGTTGATGCCGTCGAGGAGCAAATACGGGAGAGCCATGAGCATCGAAAGGTCGGACTTGGTGTCGTTGTAGAAACCTTGGTTGTAGTCAACGAATTTGCCATCGACAAGCGACACCGATTTTTTGCCACCTGCGGGAGCGGTGTGAACGACAATTGCCGGAATCATCACGCGGTCTTTGGTGCCGGGAGCGAAATGGTTGAAATCGAAGTTGCGTCCCATCAAATAATTGCCGGTTTTGGGGTCGGGAGCGGCAAATGCGCTACATCCTGCGTCGTAGGAGAGCTTCATGCTCTTGGAGGATGGCGGGTACTGGTCGAAAAGCTGGGATACTACAAACTTGGTGAGTGTTCCGGTGCCGTCGATACCGAAATCGAGAGCCGCATCGAGTTTGTAATCGACGGTGTAGGACATCTCATAGAGGCGCCCTTTGTCGCCTTCAAGGTCAACGAGCGAATAAATCATGTCGAGTTTAGCCTGGTCGGTGATACATCCTGCCGAATTGGTGGTGGGAACAGGTGTCGGGGGTGTAACCACCGGGTCGTCATCGCTGCAGGCAGTAACCATCATGGGCAAGCAAATAGCCACCATGAGCATCAATGCAAAATAGTTAGTTAACTTTTTCATTGTAATAATTTTTTGATTGTTATTTATGTTAATTGTGTTCACACTTTACGATACAAAAATAGAAAATTTCGGTTTTGTAATCCAAGAAACGAAAAGCCGCCACATTCATAATTTGAAAGGGCGGCAAAAAATTGCAAAAACGGCAAAATCTGCGGTTTTGACTATTCGTAAATTTGTTGTTTAGGCATCAAATCGAGCTATTCGGCATTGCTCTTTCGCCATCGCGACGGCGAGCAACCCTCTTTGTCGCTGAATGTTCTGATGAAATGGCTCAACGAAAGGAATCCCGATGCCTCGGATACCTCCTGGATTCTGAGTTTCGGCTGCGATTTCATCAATCGCTTGGCATACTCGATGCGCATGTCGGCAATCCAGTCGCGAAAACTCTTTTGATAATTGCTGTTGATATATTCCGAGAGATAGGTGCGGTTTGTGCATATCTGCATCGACAATTCATTGAGTGTGATTCCCGGCTTGCGGTAGCCCTCGGCTTCTATCCACTCGTTGATATGCCGCGCGATTGCCGAATGATATGTGGGTGTGAGCCCTTCGTTGTCGGTCTCGCTCAATTCCCTATCCTCTTGAATGGCAGTTTCCACCTTCTCGTAGAACAGCATGTAGTTTTGGTAGCGGCAATAAAGATAGACATAAAACGGAATTGCGGAGAGAATCCATATAAACACATATTTGTCGGGCAAGAATGTGAGCATTCCGCAACTCACCCCAAAGCCAATCGCCCAATAGGTGAATACCGACAGCCAGCGGAGGTATGCCCCAATATCATCGGAATGGGTATTTTCAAACATTCTAATCGCCCGATAGTAGGTGCGCAACAGCCTGATTGAGAGGAACAAGCCATAGGCTATAAGCCAAACGGCAAGAACAATCGTGCCAATGGAATTGGATGTGGAATTGAGGTTTCTCAGAAACGACACACATGCAAGCCCGGTGAATACCAGCCACAGAGCCAGGTGGATGACCACCCGTCGCCGCGTGATATAGCGATTGTCGAGCAGTGTCATCATTGCCGCGCTGAAAAGCCAATAGCAGATGAAATATGTCGAGAGATTCATCAAAATGGTGGCATTGACATCTCTCTGCCTAATGAAGAAGAACAGATGAATCGTGTAATTGGCGGCGAGAATGAGAAGCGCGGCGCCCATCAGCCGGCGCGACAACAGGAAATTGGCAAATATTTTCTTTTCGGGAGTCCTGGCAAACAGCATGTGGAACCCGAAAAACAGCATCAGCGACAATGCAAAACAGAGCGAGTAGCTATATAGCGATTGGGTAACTATTCAGCTATCCGAAAGCATTACAAAACTGCTATTGAAAAACCATCA
>JBJEKB010000254.1:0-2199 GCA_051878395.1 Muribaculaceae bacterium | reverse complement strand
AATGAACATCAAACCACTCCGACACTGCTTTCCAGAATCGGCTCAACGCCTGCTTCACTCGCTCTATTGCATCCACAGCCGCTGCCTTGTCGAGCACAGAAGCATCCGATTCAAGCACCTTCTTCTGCTCGGCTTTCAACCTCTCGGCGCCTCTGCGACCGCTGTAATGCGCAAGAACCTCTTCCGTAATCTCATCATCGGTGGTTAATTCGGGATAATTCTTCTTCACTTTCTCCCATTCGTTGGTGCCTCGCATCAACTCAATGATGTTATTCCACTCCTCGGGATTAGCCTTTCGCATCGCTTGAGCCCACAAGTGAGTGTATTCGTGTATCGGTGTCTCCACTCCCGCTATCTTGCGGTCGATGTATATCTTCTCCCCATCGGTAAACCCATACACTTCCCCTTTGCTCGTCCGGAAATATCGAATCCCGGTATCCTTGTCATTGGCATTTTTGCTTGTGGCGGCATACTGCCCCTCATCGGTATTAAGCCATGCGACATCGCTAATCGGCACCTCTTTGCTATATACAGAGCCTCGACCTGCATAGTCTTTCGCCTGCATCATGCTCGGTGTTACAAACGCACCGTTTTTAATCGGCTTACTACTGTAAACTCGTATCTTGCCTGTGCGTAATGCTTCACGAATCGTCTCATCGCTCACATCAGGGTATGACGACAACTCATACCCCTCATCTTCTGCGAGAAGTTCATCCACAGCCTCTTGCAGGGTGAGAATATCATCTGTGCTGCGCACCCATGTGTGGTAACTGTCGGGCGCAGGGTTCGACTTGTTGATTATTTCAAGTTGCTTCTCCTTTTGCTGCTTCGCATCAACCGACTGCTCCTTTTTCTGCAATTTTATGCCACCGGATTTTGTGGTTTCATTTTCTTTGCTTAAATTTGCAGCATCAAAGGTTTCATCGGATTTTACCCGTGCCTCTTCGGAGCGTGTTTTACGGGTTGCCGGTAAACCTTTTTTATTTGTATAAAAATCAGCAAATTCCTCCCTATTTCGGTTTATTTCAGTAACAACTGTATATGTGATACCATCTTTTGTGTATTTATATTCTACAAGTTTTGTGTTGCCTCGTTGCTTATTAGTTATTTCACCTTTGGCAATAATCTCAGGGATTAATGTTATATCATTTGCTACGTATGAGCCGCGTGTGGTATCATAATGTTTTAATATACTATACTCTACACCACCACCATTCTCATTACCTTTTCGTATAATTACACGCCTATTTCCGTCTTTGCGCTCAACTACAATAGGGTTGTTATTTGCTGAGCCGGTAAATACGCTTACCACGGCTTGTTGCGCTTCGTTTAATCCATCGATAGATAATTTATTTGCAATATCTTTCTTGCGACTCTCTACTCGAGAACCCATTTCTTTAATATTGCCTTTAGCCGCATCAAGCACCGCCTTCGCCTCCTCGCCATCTTGCACCTCAATACCCGCTCCTTCAAGCCTTTCTATAAGCGCATCTCGCATCGCCGCATCATCAGGAAGAACATCACCGACCTCGGCATCTCGACCCTCTACCTTGTGTTGCTTATTACCTACATTCCCCTCCTTCGACTTCTCCTGCTTGACTTGTTCTCCTTGTTTCTTGCCCCTCATGTCGAAGCCAAATGTGGTCTTGCCTATTTTCTCATAATCGTAATCTTCCTGCAAGCCATGAACATTGAAATAACACAAGACACACCCTTTCTCAGTGCTTGTGTAAATCATACCACTACCGTTAATCGCAATTTCTTTTGCCCCAAAGTGCTTTGCCGCAATTGCAAATTGCTTAAGTGTTGACAAGTCAACTTCACCTACATCACCATTGGGCAAGCGTAACAACTGCATTGTGCCTGCTATTTTCTTGGGACCTATTTTGTCTGCCTTGAGTTTCGCTTCTACAGATGCAATAGAGCCGAGCAACGCATCGCAGTCAAGCGGCATGGGATTCTCCATGGCTTTCGGGTCCGGATTTAATAGCGAACGCCAATTTGGAAATCTAAATTCTAAAACATCTCCATCCTTGGTAACCAATTGCCCCTCGTGCTCCGCATCGTAGTCTTCTTTCGATGCAACAACAATATGCGTGTCCGTAGCAACTGCGTAGCCATTATCATGAAATATACCTTTGAGAGCAGGGCTCGTTTCAGATTTGCCGTCGGTATAGTTGTAAATATTGAACTTGCGAT
>JBJEKB010000253.1:0-9038 GCA_051878395.1 Muribaculaceae bacterium | reverse complement strand
AGAGCACGTGATTTGTAATCTCGGGGTCGTTGGTTCGAATCCGACAAGAGGCTCTAAAGTGCAGCATCCGCTGCACTTTTTTTGTGCCCACCCCGCTACAACCTCAAGCCGGAGAGGAGGATGGTGTAGGTGTCGATTGCCTCGCGTATCTCGCTGTGGAGGATATACTCGCCGGCTGTGTGCGAGCGCGCCGAGTCGCCGGGACCGATTTTCACCGACGGGCAGTGTATCAAAGCCTGGTCGGAAAGCGTTGGCGAACCGAATGGCACACGACCGAGCGTTACGGCACGGCGCACCACGGGATGGTCGAGCGCGACACTCGACGAACCGAGGCGCGTGGAGCGCGGAGTGAGTGTGGCGTCGGGCACCATGGCGCGTATCAGCGCAAGTGTCTCGGCATTGGAATAGGCGTCGGTGGTGCGCACATCCACCACAAAACGGCACAGGTCGGGCACCACATTATGCGCGGTTCCGGCACTGATTTGCGTTACCGAAATCTTCACCGGACCAAGAAATTGCGATTCTCGCTCAAACCGGGCGGTGCGCAAGGTCTCAATCACCGGAATGGCGCGATAGATTGCATTCACCCCCTCGTTGCGAGCAGCGTGCCCGGCAACCCCGATTACTTCGCCATCGAGCACCATCAGCCCCTTCTCGGCAACGGCAGGCTGCATCCCGGTAGGCTCACCTACCACGGCAAACGCGATGGGTGGAAGCATCGGAATTACCGATTCAATCCCACCTTTGCCGCCAACCTCCTCCTCACACGATGCCAGGAACACAAAATTGCAATGCTGCGGCTGCATGTTGAGGCGCACAAAAGCGGCGAGAAGCGACACCACCGATGCTCCGGCGTCGTTGCTTCCAAGTCCGGTGATGCGCTCGCCATCGTCGAGAGGCTCAAACGGGTCGGTGGTCCACGACGCGGCAGGTTTCACCGTGTCGATGTGCGAATTGAGAAGCACTGTGGGGCGCTGTGGGTCGAAGTCGAGGGGCAAAGCCCACACGTTATTCCCGCTGCGGCGCGCGTTGAAGCCATATTGCGCCACGCGACGCTCGACAATATCGGCAACGGCTGCCTCATCGCGACTTGTCGATGGAGTGGCTATCATCTGCTTGAGCAGGTCTATAGAATCGTAGAAAAGTTCGTCCATAATTCAAAAAAATACTCTTGAGTGGGCAAAATTAACTATTCCGTAGCCAAAAAGCAAGCCTTATCGCCCAAAATACTCAATATTTGGTCAAATCGTATGCACAAAAACAAGAAAAATGTGCAATATTTTGAATAATCCTTATAATAGTGCTATCTTTGCAGTTCAAAACTACAACAACTATGGCAAATAAATTAGTTGAGATGATCTCTGCGCAAGCAGCCAAGTATGGCGCCAGAGAAGCATTTACATACAAAGACCCCGAGACAACATATTGGAAGCCAACAAGTTGGAATAAATTTGCCGAGCATGTCGAAGTAATGGGATATGCTTTGCAGATTTTAGGGGTAAAAGAAGGAGAACGGGTTGCCGTTTTTTCAAACAACTGTCCCCAGATATTAGAGACCAATTTCGGTGCATTCCGCAATAGAGCGGTGCCTGTTCCGATGTATGCCACAAGCAGCCAGGACCAGGTGAACTACATTGTGAAGGATGCCGAAATCAATGTGATATTCGTAGGCAACCAGAGCCAATATGCCATCGCGCGCCGCGTGCTCAAGAGCGGCAAGCAACTCTCACAAATTGTGAGTTACGACGAGAACATCGTTCTCCACTACGACGATGACAAGACAATCACCTATCGCCAACTGCTCAAGATGGGCTATGAGGCGAACAATGAGGTGAAAGAGGAGGTGAATCGAAGGATTGCCGCCGGCTCAGAGGAGGATATGGCTTGTCTCATCTACACCTCGGGCACCACAGGCGAGCCGAAAGGGGTGATTCTCACCCACGCCAACTTCGATTCACAAATCGAGACTCACGCCAAGGTTCTTCCTGTCGATGACACCGACCGCTCGCTCTGTTTCCTCCCGCTCTCTCACATCTTTGAGTGCGCTTGGACATATTTCTGCCTCAGCACAGGCATTCGCATCGCCATCAACTACAACCCCAAGGAGATTCAGCTCTCCATCCGCGAGACCCGCCCCACTGTGATGTGTAGCGTGCCGCGTTTCTGGGAGAAAGTGTATGCCGCCGTGCAGGAGAAGTTGAGCAAAATGCCTCCGCTACAACGCAAACTCGTGCAATACGCCATAAAAATCGGCAAGGAATACAACCTCGACTACAAGCGCAACGGCATCAAGCCATCGCGATGGCTCAAATGGAAGTTCGACATGCTCGACCGCTATGTGCTTCACACCCTGAGACGCGCTATCGGAGTGGAGCGAGGCAGATTCTTCCCCACCGCAGGCGCTCCGATAAGCGACAACATCTGCGCATTCCTGCACTCGTGCGGAATCAACATCGTTGTAGGCTACGGACTCTCGGAGACCACCGCCACAGTGTCGTTCTTCCCTCAAGAGGGCTTTGAAATAGGCAGCATCGGGCATGTACTTCCGTCGCTCGAGGTGAAAATCGGTCCCGAAGACGAGATTCTCGTAAAGGGTCCTTCGGTAATGAAGGGATATTACAACAAGCCTGCCGAGAATGAGAAGGCGTTTACCGCCGACGGATTCTTCCGCACCGGCGACATCGGCAAATTCACTCCCGCCGGCAGCCTCGTGATTACCGACCGCCTCAAAGACCTGTTCAAGACATCAAACGGCAAATATATAGCTCCACAGGCGCTCGAAAGTGTGCTCGGAGAGGACAAATTCATCGAGCAGGTGGCAATCATCGGCGACCAGCGGAAATATGTAACCGCAATCATCATCCCGGCATTCGACGCGCTCAAGGAATATGCCTCCAAGCGCAAGATTGTGTATAAGACCGTTGACGACCTGGTGAAGAACAGCGAAATCTACCGCATGATAGAGGACCGAATCAACCGACTGCAGAAGAATTTCGCAAGCTTCGAGCAAGTGAAGAAATTCACGCTCCTCGCCCATGAGTTCACGATGGAGAGCGGCGAGCTCACCAACACCCTCAAGATTCGCCGCAGCGTCATCAACAAGCTGTACAAGAAAGAGATAGAAGCAATGTATGTATAACCAAACAATAACGACAGAATGATTACACCCGACCAATTAAAAGAGACGATAGAGCGCAAGTTGGCGCTGAGGAGGTATCTTTGACATCGACAACAAGAAAATAGAACTTGAAGAAGAGGAATTGCGCACCCATGTGGCTGATTTCTGGAACGACCAGAAGGCCGCCGAGGCTCAAATGCGCAAAATCAAGCAGATAAGATTCTGGATTGAAGGCTACGAAGAGGTGGAGAAAATCGTTGAGGAACTCTCGCTCGGCTTTGAATATGTGAAAGAAGAGATTATCACCGAGGAGGAACTCGACGCCATCTACGCCAAGGCTGTGGAGCTGATTGAGAAACTCGAGCTCCGCAATATGCTCCGCCACGAAGAAGACAAGATGAGCGTGATGCTCAAAATCAATTCGGGTGCGGGGGGCACAGAGAGCCAAGACTGGGCTTCGATGCTCATGCGCATGTATCTGCGCTGGTGTGAGGCACATGGCTACAAGACAGCCATCGAGCACCTTATCGACGGCGACGAAGCCGGAATAAAATCGGTTACGATATCGGTCGAAGGCGATTTCGCCTACGGCTATCTCAAGAGCGAGAACGGAGTGCACCGCCTTGTGCGCGTGTCGCCCTACAACGCTCAGGGAAAGCGCATGACCTCGTTTGCATCGGTGTTTGTTACACCGCTTGTCGATGACACCATCGAGGTGAAAGTCGATCCCGCCTGCGTATCGTGGGACACATTCCGCAGCGGCGGCGCCGGCGGACAGAATGTGAACAAGGTGGAATCGGGTGTGCGCCTGCGCTACCAGTTCAAAGACCCATACACCGGCGAGGAGGAGGAAATCCTCATCGAGAACACCGAAACTCGCGACCAGCCTAAGAACAAAGAGAACGCCATGCGGCAGTTGCGGTCGATTCTCTACGACAAGGAGTTGCAGCACCGCCAAGCCGAGCAACGGAAAATCGAGGACAGCAAACTCAAGATTGAGTGGGGCTCGCAGATTCGCAGTTACGTTTTCGACGACCGTCGTGTGAAAGACCACCGCACCAATTATCAGACCAGCGACGTTGCCGGGGTGATGGATGGCAATCTCGACGCGTTTATCAAGGCTTACCTAATGGAATTTTCGGAATAATGGAACAGATAACAGTAGTGAAAGTGGGAGGCAAAATCCTGGAGGATGAGGCTACATTGCAAGCCTTGCTCCGCGATTTTGCAGCCATCGAGGGGAAGAAAGTGCTCGTGCACGGCGGCGGACGCTCCGCCACTAAGATGGCGGCACGCCTCGGGGTGGAAACCACCATGATAGATGGTCGGAGAGTAACCGACGACGCAATGCTCGACATCGTAACGATGGTGTATGGCGGGTTGGTGAACAAGCAAGTGGTGGCACGCCTCCAGGCTTGCGGAATCAACGCGCTCGGTGTTACCGGTGCCGACCTCAACCTCATCCACAGCCACAAGCGCCCTGTGGGGGCAGTGGATTATGGCTGGGTGGGCGATGTCGATGCCGCCGACAGCAATATGCTGGGCAACCTCATTGCGATGGGGGCAGTGCCGGTGGTGGCTCCCCTCACCCACGACGGAATGGGACACCTGCTCAACACCAATGCCGACTCGATGGCGGGCGCCGTGGCGATAGCCCTCTCGCAGCTCTTCGATGTGCGCTTGGTGTTCTGCTTCGAGAAGGAGGGGGTGCTGGAGCGCGAAGACGACGACAGCAGCGTAATCCCCATTATCAACTCGGAAAAATATGCCCGGCTCAAAGAGGATGGCGTGGTGAAGGATGGAATGATTCCTAAACTCGACAATTCCTTCGACACCCTGCATCGCGGCGTGAAAGAGGTGATTATCACCAAAGCCGACAACCTCACCGACCTCGCCCGCGGCACTCATATAGTTTTATAACTCTTTATTCTTTCATCATAATGTCAAGAAGCGACAACGAACTCACCGGGGTGTCTCTCCTGGGCAACCAGAAGGTGAAATACCCCACCGACTATGCTCCCGAGATGCTCGAATCGTTCAAAAACAAGCATCCCGAGAACGAATATCTCGTTACTTTCCACTGCCCGGAGTTTACGAGCCTCTGTCCCAAGACCGGACAGCCCGATTTCGGCACTATCATCATAAACTATATCCCGCGCGTGGAGATGGTGGAGAGCAAGAGCCTCAAACTCTATCTTTTCAGCTTCCGCAACCACGGCGACTTTCATGAAGACTGTGTGAACATAATCATGAAAGACCTCATCCGGCTGCTCGACCCTCGATATATCGAGGTGATTGGCGAATTTATGCCACGCGGCGGCATCTCTATCTTCCCGTTTGCCAACTATGGCGACGCCGACCACCAAGACATGGTGCGTGAGCGGCTGCTCGCCAATTTCCGTAACCGCAAATAGCCATGGCAGAGAAAGACAGCGTTATTGTGCTTTCGGGAGGGATGGACTCGGTTACGCTTCTCCACGACTACGCACAGAGGATAGCTCTCGCGGTTACATTCGACTATGGGAGCAACCACAACAAGCGGGAGGCTGTGTGGGCTAAATACCACTGCGACCTGCTCGGCATCGAGCATATCGTGATTCCACTCGATTTCATGGCTCAATACTTCAAGAGTTCGCTTCTCGAGGGGGCTGATGCCATTCCCGAGGGACACTATGCCGACGAGAATATGAAATCGACCGTGGTGCCTTTCCGCAACGGCATTATGCTCGCCATAGCCTGCGGCCTCGCCGAGAGCCGCAATCTGCAACAAGTGATGATAGCCAACCACTTTGGCGACCACGCCATCTACCCCGACTGCCGCGCCTCGTTTGTGAAGGCAATGGGCGAGGCGATGAGCGCCGGCACCTATTGCAATGTGCAGATTTTCGCCCCCTACACCAATATCAGCAAGGGGGAGATCGCCCGCCGCGGCAACGCGCTCGGCATCGACTACTCCACCACATATTCTTGCTACAAGGGTGGCGAGAAGCATTGCGGCAAGTGCGGCACATGCGTTGAGCGAAAAGAAGCGATGCGCGATGCCGGAATCGATGACACCACCGAATATGAATTTTGACGCTCCAACCTATGTATTACATCAAGAAAACTATCGAAATAGCGGCGTGCCATCGCCTATCGCTCAGCTACCCCAGCAAATGCACGCAACTCCACGGCCACAACTGGCTCATCACCATCTACTGCAAGGCTAAGACGCTCAACCCCGACGGCATGGTGATTGACTTCACCCATGTGAAGGAGATGATTAAGCAACGTCTCGACCATGCCAACCTCAACGAGGTGTTTACTTTCAACCCCACCGCCGAAAACATCGCCCGCTGGGTGGTTGACAGCATCGACACCTGCTATCGTGCCGATGTGCAGGAGAGCGAAAACAACATTGCATCTTATGAGGAAGATTAACGAAATTTTCTACTCGCTCCAGGGCGAAGGGCGCAACACCGGCATGGCGGCGGTGTTTGTGCGCTTCTCGGGGTGCAACTTGCGGTGCAGCTTCTGCGACACCGACCACGAGAGCGGCTCGATGATGACCGACGAGCAGATTGTGGCAGAGGTGATGAAATATCCCCAAGCCGCCATCGTCGTGCTCACCGGCGGAGAGCCTTCGCTATTTATCGACTACGATTTCGTGGCTCGATTGAAGAAAGAAACCGGCATGAAAATTGCCATCGAGACCAACGGCACCCACCCGCTCCCCGACAATCTCGACTGGGTTACCCTCTCGCCCAAAACCGGATTCCCGGGAGCCGACGCAGCGCCGGTGGTTGTGAAAGAATGCAACGAACTCAAGGTGGTGTATATGGGGCAGCCGCTCTCGCCCTACACCAAGGAATATGAAGCGGAATTTTACTACCTGCAACCCTGCGACACTTCGAGTGTGCAGCAAAACCGCTCCAATATCCTTGCCACCATCGAGGCTGTGAAAAACAATCCCCAATGGATTCTTTCACTCCAAACCCACAAATTTGTGGGCATCCGCTAAGCGAGGCTACAAGCGTAGTTTTCGAGTGATGTTGCCGGCACGCAGGATGTAAACACCCGGCGCGGAGTTGATATTGAGTGAGCACGGTCCGACGGCTGTGCCCACAAGCATCCCGCTCATGTTGTAAAGTTCCACCTTGGTGTTGTCGTTGATGCCGCTCACAGTGATTTCGCCACCGGCAACCGCCACTTGCAGCAACTCGGCATCGGTAGGCTCAACACCGCTCTCGTCCCATTCAACGATATTCTGAAACTCACGCCACACCGGTGCGTTGCGATATGCCTCCAGCGACCCCTTGGGCACATACACCACCGGTGTTATAAAATCGGTGAAATTATCATACCCAAGTCGCAGGGTTCCTGTCCACGAATCATCCGGCGCATTTTTCCAATTTTTCTCCCGGTCGTTATAGTGCCTTAAATATGGAGGATTGGAGCAATGTAGTTTTATTGTCTTTAATTTTTTTGGATAAATGAAAGCATTAATTTTCTTTACATGCTCCCCTATCTCCACGTACTCATATTCAAAGGCAGTATAATTGGTGTAAATCATAAATTCATAAGGACCCAGCGGACCCAGCGGGCCAAAATTGTTTTCATCTTGAGCATACAGTTCTTTGATATAACTATAATCATGCGCACCAAGTGAACGTCCTATATAAAGGCTATCACCATCATAGTAGCCAACACAAGGACCATAATCTTTAGTAGCCATGTACCCACACATCGTTATATCAATAGAATCTACCGATGTGTGCTCTGTAGGGTCGGAAAACCGAAGGTTCTTAACGCCACCATGGTCCCATAACAACGTATTCCATGAGCAATTTAAATCATCCCAACTATTCATATCTTCATACATTTGCATCTTTAACTTCAATGTAGTGATAGTACTTGGATAGGTCAACGACTTTAATGACGATGACAATGCCCAAAAGTATTCTTCTTGAACTCCATAGACATAACAATATGGCACATCGATAACAGCCTTTACACCCTCAGGAATGCTTACATTTTCCTTACCCGGATAATGATACACAGTATCCATATTATGTGAATACAATGCTCCACCACAGGATTTATAATACGGATTTTCGGGACTCACATCAAATCCCTCGAAATTATCGTTCCATACAAGGAACCCTTGTTGCACTTTTGCATTTTTGGGTATATAGAGAGTTTTGAGCGAATCCATCCCACACCAAGGATTTACTTGAGAATCCAAGTTTCCATAAAAATTACGTCCTCCAATATAAGCAAGATCCGAATCGCCATAATCGATAGTCTTTAACTTTGGTAAATTATGCAAGCGCAGGACTTTACATTTACTATTTAGTTTAAGAGATTCAAGTTCCGGCATAGTGCATATATAATCCTCGTCTAAATTATCCGGCAAAGTAAGATGTTTAATTTTTGTGTTACGCAAATCGAAAGACCCTCCGACATAACTCGGCAAATCAATAGTCTCTATAGCAGTTCCCCAGAAACAGTACCTTCCAAAACTAATTTCATCACCAAGAAAAATAACCTCTTTCAGGTTTTCACAATTCTTGAAGCAATAATCCTCAAGTACTTTTATATTTTGCGGAATAACAACTTTTTGTACATATATGTTAGCATGGAAATTTTTTATCCTATTGACTTTGTAAGTTTTATCCGACACCTGTATAGTTTCCGGTATTTCAATAACTGTTCTCTCAAGGCTTGAGCTACATGATACATATACATAACCATCTATCTCAAAATCCAACCCATCAATAACCACATGTTCATAACCGAAAACACACTGAAAACACACTATTACTGTAATAAAAAATATATAAATCCGTTTCATAATTATGATAGTTTTAAAATTTATATGCTATTAGTAACTATTCAGCTATCGGGTGGACGCAATGAAGCGGGTGTTCTATTGTTCACA
>JBJEKB010000252.1:428-41827 GCA_051878395.1 Muribaculaceae bacterium | reverse complement strand
CGCAGGACGCGCGCTTCCTCAACCTGTTCGCCTACACCGGGGCGGCGACCGTCTACGCCGCGGCGGGCGGCGCGCGCGAGACGACCACGGTCGATCTGTCGCAGACGTATCTGGAATGGGCGCAGCGCAACATGGAGCGCAACGGCTTCACCACCGCGGTAATCGAAGGCCTTAAAAATTCATGTAAATAACGAGAGGCAATGTCGGTCAACAAGGTGATTTTGATAGGCAATCTGGGCAAAGACCCGGTAGTGAGATACGACGGCGGCAAGCCGATCGTAACGCTCAGCCTTGCCACCACCACACCACCCGAAGACTTGGGCAACGGCATCATGCTCCCCGAGCGCACCGAGTGGCACACCCTCAAATTGTGGGGCAAAAATGCCGAATTGGCTGAAAAATACCTCAGGAAAGGGCACAAAATCTATGCCGAAGGGAAACTCAGATACCGCATCTGGGAGGACAACACCGCCATAAAGCGCACCGTTGCCGAAATCTGGGTGGATTCCTTCGACATCCTTTCCCGCAACAATCAATAATGTAAAAAATAATTAACTTATAGTATTCTATGGCTTTACAATGTGGCATCGTAGGACTCCCCAATGTGGGCAAGTCAACCCTTTTCAACTGCCTTTCCAACGCAAAGGCTCAATCGGCAAATTTTCCGTTCTGTACAATCGAACCCAATGTGGGCGTGATAACCGTGCCCGACGAGCGCCTCAACCGCCTCGCCGAGATTTGCAATCCGCAGCGCGTAATCCCCACCACAGTGGAGATTGTCGATATTGCCGGTCTTGTGAAAGGCGCATCCAAGGGTGAAGGACTTGGAAATAAGTTCCTCGCCAATATCCGCGAGACAGATGCCATCCTGCATGTGCTCCGTTGCTTCGACGACGACAATATCACCCATGTCGATGGCTCGGTGAACCCCGTTCGCGACAAGGAAATCATCGATTACGAATTGCAACTCAAGGACCTCGAGACTGTGTCGAGCCGCATCGACAAGGTGCAGAAACAGGCGCAAACCGGCGGCGACAAGACCGCCAAGATGCAATATGAGGTGCTGAGACAATACAAGGAGGCTCTCGAGCAGGGAAAAGCCGCCCGCACCGTCGCTTTTGAAACCAAAGACGAGCAAAAATTTGCCCGCGACCTCTTCCTCCTCACCAACAAACCGGTGCTCTATGTGTGCAACGTGGATGACGATTCAGCCGTTTCGGGCAACAAATATGTCGAGCAGGTGCGCGAGGCAGTGAAAGAGGAGAATGCCGAGGTGCTTATCATCGCGGCTCGCACCGAGAGCGAAATCGCCGAATTCGACACCTACGAGGAGCGCCAGATGTTCCTCAACGAAATCGGACTCGAGGAATCGGGCGTAAACCGCCTCATCAAGAAGGCTTACAGCCTGCTGAATCTCGAGACATTCCTCACCGCCGGTAGCGATGAGGTGCGTGCATGGACCTACCACAAAGGCGCCAAGGCTCCGCAATGCGCCGGAGTGATTCACACCGACTTCGAGAAAGGCTTCATCCGCGCCGAGGTGATAAAATATGAGGATTATGTGGCGCTTGGCGGCGAGGCAGCGTGCCGCGAAGCCGGAAAACTCAGCGTCGAGGGCAAAGACTACGTAGTGCAAGACGGTGACATCATGCACTTCCGCTTTAATGTGTAAATCCTTGAATTGTAGCCTTTTGGCTCGATTATTTGGCGAAATACTCCGTTTTTAGCCAATAGGCGTAGATGGGGTCTTGGAAAGAAATCTTTCCGGCTTGGTCGTCGAGGATGTCGCTCTTTATGAGCGCGGCTTTGGCACGAAATGCAGCCGTTCCCGATGAGATTCCGTAGCGGTGCATCACCTCGGTGGATGTCAAGGCGGATTCACCAGCCAAGAGGGCATTAAGTACAGCAGTCTGTTGATTTGTAAGCGTCTCAGTGATGGTTACAAACAGCAGACTGAGTTGTTCTACAAGTGCGGAATGTGCCTGCTTCACCACCTCGACGGTGCATCTTCCGGAAGTGCGCAGCCATGAGAGCTGCGCCAGCTGCTGCGCATAGTAGGGGTGGTTGTCGGCGAGAGTCGATATCAGCTGTGCCGCATCGTCGTCGATTGCTTTCCCGGTGTCTTCAAATCGCTCCTTGAAAAACTTCACGAGGTACCGGGAGTCTATCTTATTAAGGAAAAGCATGTCGCCAAATTTGTAGAACGGCTTGGAGGAATTGGTGAACACCTCTATCATCATGTGCCTTTTGCTGCCATATAGGCAGTATCCCACGTTTTCGTGCAGTTGCCAGTGCGAGCGGAGTTTTTTCTGGAAATAAATCGGGTCGGTGAACTCGGCGATATTTTGAAATTCGTCGATGCACACCATGATTTTAAGCCCTTTCTCTTTGGCTATCTTTTCGGCGAGGTCGAGGATTTCGTCGGGGTCGCGTGAAGTGTCATCCCAGTCGAAGTCTATCGATATTTCATTGGTGGGGTCGGTGCCAATCGAGATTTTCGGAACAATATGCGAGAGAAATTGTTTGGCGTTTGCTACCGCCTCTTCCCATTTTCCGGCAGTTGCCTCAATCACCTTTTTGGCGAGGAGGGCGTAGAAATGAGCCTCGTTGCGCACATTAAAAAGGTCGAGGTGGCACACCCTCACCCTCTCATCTTGGCTCGCCGCAATGCGCGAAGCCTTGTTGACGAGCGAACTTTTTCCCCATCGTCTCGGTGAGATGATGATGGTGTTGATAATAGAGGTGAAATTTTGGACCAAATGCGCTGTTTCCGCCTCTCTGTCGGTGAAATTTTTGTCGGTGGCAATCTTGCCAAAGATAAAGGGAGTTTCCATATCGTTCAAATTTACGGCAAATGTAATTACAAAAAATGTAATTACAAAAAATGTAATTACAAAAAATGTAAAAATGTATTGTGGGGTGGGGCGCTCGCGCAGCGGAGCAGCTCGCGCGGCGCAGCCGCTCTAATGAATGGGGCGAATGGGGCGAATAGGGCGAATGGGGCGAATGGGGCGAATGGGGCGAATGGGGCGAATGGGGCTAATAGGGCCAATGGGCAGGCAAATATAATCGCGCTGCGTGAGCGGCGACGCTGCCCTTGCGCTGCGTGAGCGGCGCTGCCATGCGTTTATCGCAGCCTATTCGCCCTATTCGCCCTATTGGCCCTATTCAGCCACCCCCCCCAACAAAAAAATCAAAAAATAATTGTAATATTACTTGCATATTGGCAAAAGATGTTGTATATTTGCAGTGGAAAAATAGTTTGTGTGTTTTTTATAGTGTTTATTTAATGGCTAAATGCCAAATTATTATCAATTATTTTAATCTTTAACTATGAAACATTGTAAATATCCAATTTTGCAGAGGGACAACGACCTCTATCAGTCCTATCTCAGTGTTGTAAAATCACATCTCGACAACAACCTCCCGCTCAATCGGCGCGTCATGATTCGTGAGGCGATTGAGCGCGGGCGCCCTGCCTTCCCCTTCACGCTCGACACAGCTATGCGTGTCGTCTTCAGCCTCGACAACCATCGGCGCGCCAACCGCGACAGTTCGCGCATCACGAGCATTTGGGGCGACTTCTACGACAAAGTGTGCGCGGCGCGGCGGCGCCATCCGCGCTGGTCAACCAAACTTGCCGTGTCGCACGTGCTTTGCAACGAGCGCGCCAACGGATTCTTCCTCAGCGTGGGATATGCCCAACGTATAATCTCAAAAATGGAGCGAAATCATGCCACGACTGCTTAGTTGCCTCATCCTCGCCGCATCGCTCGCCCTTGCATCGTGCCGCAGCAGCCGCACTGCCACCTCGGCGGAGATGGCTGCCCACTCTGCCGACACGCTGCGCGCCGAGCGCACCCTCCGCGACAGCGTCACCGCCGAAATCGAGACTTTCACCATCTCGGTGCAATACGACACCACGGGGCGTGCCGTGGAGAAATCGTTCAAGCGCGTGAAGGTGGCGCGTTCAGCCTCGGGTAGCGCCGTTGCCCGGCAGAGCGCAACGCGCGACACCGTCATCGCCCTGGCAGAGGAGCGCACAGCCTCCTCCACCCCCGCCACTTCTTTCAACATTACACCTTATATAATAATAGTATTATCAACCCTCACATTAATCACACTATGGAATACAAGAAAATAGACATCGTCTTCGACATCAACCGCATTCTCGAACAAAGTAGCGCAATGGCAGCCCTGCTTGCCGCCACCAAAGACCCCTACACCGCGCGCCCCACACGTATCGACCTCGAAAACACCGCTCTGCTCATCCCCTTCGCCCTCGAGAGCATCATCGAGGCGACCTCGCGGCTTATGGGCTACGCCGAGGCTCTCGACCTCGACGGCGCCCGCGACACCGGATTGGTAACTTTCACCATCGCGCTCCCCGAGAGCGTCCCCGCGCCGGTGGTTACGATGGTGCGCATCGCCCTCGAGCAGGCTGTGGCGGCTCATATCCTCTATCTGCTCTATGCCGGCGATGAGGCGGCTGCCGAGGAGCAACGCCGTATGCGCGAACTCTTCCGGCAGAACATTTCCCGTGCTCTCGCGCCTCTCGCCCTCTATTGAGGGCGGGAAAACGAGCCGCAAAAGCGTAATTGAAGATTTTTTAACTCAAAATATCAAATTTTTTGTTGAAATCTTTGGTCAAGTCAAAATATACTGCTAATTTTACAACGAATTAATCAGGAACATCAATTCCGTTAATCCGTAGCGATAACTTAATTCAAATATCATTAGAAAAAAGAGAAAAACTATAATACACATATTTTTATTTACTAATTAAAATCTCATTTATTATGAAGAAAAGTTTACTCCTTTGCGCAACAGCCTTGATGGCAGCATCAAGCGCATTTGCAGCCGTTCAAGATGGTCAAACTTATGCACCTTCTACCAAGAACGATGTAACTCTCACTTGTAAAAACCTTTGGATTTTCGACCGTTGCCACGACAACGATGCTTACGTTGCTTCTCCTCTCGGTGACGCAGCTACAGGTAAGAACTACCGTACTGCAACTCTATCCAATGGTGTTGTTTATTTCGCAGGTTCTCCAAATGCTGTTGGTAAACTCCTCAAATTTGACGCTTTGACTGGTGCTCAAATCGGTGAAGAACTCACTCTCACAATTGATGGTGCTCCCCTCGAAGGTACTCTTTGCGCCAACAACGTAATCGTCGATAGTTTCGGTCACATCCTTATCATTGGTGCCACTTTCGCTCAAACCGAAGTTAGCGAAGAAAGCCCGTTGACTCCTGTTAAAGCTTACACAGTAGATACCGAAACAGGTGCTCTCACATTGTTTGCCACTCTTCCTCGCGAACACAACGCTCGTATCGACTATTTCGATGTAATTGGTGATATCACAGGTACTGAAGCCAATGCTATCATCATGGCAGCCGCTGCACAAGATGGAGGTTGGGTATATCGTTGGGAACTCGCCAAAGGCGCTACTGAATGGAAAGGTGGTTTCGAAGGCTCAGTTGCTTATGAAATAAAGAGTTTCTATATCAACGAACCCGAAGAAGGTGGTATCACAATGTGGAACTATGCTCCTGCGATTAAGATCGTGATGGGTGAAGGCGACCTCCAATTTGCCGGCGAACTCTTCTACGTTGACGGTTTCACCGCTGCTCCTATCCTTTATGACTCATGGGGTGCCGTTATCGATTCTTTCGAAAATGCTGTTGATCTCGCTCCTGAAGCAGGTGCCAACGGTATCGCCGAAGTTGCTATCAAAGGTCGTAAGTTCATCGCTGTTGCCAACCACCAACACACCGGTAGCAATGGTGGTAACGAAATCTCTTTCAACGAGGTTGGTGCCGACATGGCATTCACAGGCATGGAGCGCGTTTGGTTAATCCCTGCTAACGGTATGAACCCTGAACTCGTATCTGATGCCGGTAACCGTTTCCACGCTATCTACACTCAAAAACTTACCGACAAAGACGGTAAAGAAGGTTGCTACCTCCTCACTGCTAAATCTTTCGCAGGTCTTGGTGTATATCTTATCGCAGAAGATGGCTTTGATTTGGAATCTGCAGGTGTTGAAGGTATCGAAGCAAACAACGTAAACGTAGTTGTTGCCAACGGTATGATTTCGGTTAACGAAGCTACAAGCATCGAAGTTTACAACATGGCAGGTCAAAAAGTTGTTGAAGCCAACGCTTCACAAGTTGCTACTCCCGCTGCAGGTGCTTACATCGTTAAAGCAAACGTAAACGGTAACGCAGTAGTTGAAAAAGTAATCCTCTAATTTCAACGCTTCGCAATAAAAAAAACGCGCCCTTCGGCGCGTTTTTTTTGTCTGGGGTCGAGGGTCGAGGGTCGTGGGCGCTGCTCACGCAGCGCAGCCACGGCGGGACCACCGCTCTATGCGAATAGGGCCAATAGGGCCAATAGGGCTAATAGGGCTAATAGGTAATATAGCCTGCGGAGTGTTAGCAGCGGCTGGGTCATCGCCATCGTGCGCTGCGTGAGCAGCGCTGCCTATTGGGCTTATTGGCCCGTTGCGATGCGGAGCATCGCTGATGACGAGAGGCGATGTAATTCGCCACCCCGGCAGGGGTTGCAGCTGTGCGTAGCCCCGTATTTCGCCGACCTGGGTGTCGGCGACATGCGGGGAGGGCGGAGATGTACCGAGAAAACGCCACCCCGGAGGTGGTGGCAGGCCGTCATTGCACCACATAAACCACAAGACACACCGCTGATACACAGCACAATACACGCAGCACGATGATGGTAGCGACAGCCCCGCACCCCTCCGGGGTGCGATTTGTGGGATGCGCGTGGGCGGTCCCCGCATGTCGCCGACACCCCGGTCGGCGAAATACGGGGCTACGCACGGCTGCAACCCCTCGCGGGGTGGCGGAAATGTCCGCCTCCGGTCATCGTCTCCGCCGTTAGCGGAGGGGCGGACGCTGCGCTGCGCCCGATTTGGGGGCTTTCGCCGGAGGCTCTGCGTGAGCAGCACATGGGAGCGAATATGCCCAATACGCCCAATAGGGCCAATAGGGAATATGGCGGCGTGAGCAGCCACCGGCGGACCGGCTTGGCGAAACTGCGCCCTTGCGCTGCTCACGCAGCGCTGCCTATTGGGCTTATTGGCCCTATTGGCCCTATTGTCGCTGTGGCGGCGGGCTATCGCAAACCTGCGCTGCGTGAGCAGCGCTGCGGCGGCGCCCTATCAACGCGGCGGCGCAAAAAGGAGGCACTTCACCGATGTGAAGTGCCTCCAAGGGGTGCTCCTGCCCCGAGGGCGGAGTTATGCCGGGCTAAAAGATGATGGTTTTGGTGGCGATGTTGCCGCTGTTGTCGATTGCTCGGATGATGTAGGCTCCCGGCTGGAGATAGGTGCTGAACGAAGCCACATTCTGCTTCTCGGCAACCTTGGCGCCTGCCATGTTGTAGATTTCAACCCTCGCTGCGGGGCGGCTCAGGGTGATGGTGCAGCCCGATTTCACCAATGTGAGTGCGTCGAGCAGCGCGTCGTCGATTCCGGTGCCGATATCCTTGGTTTTCTTGATGCGATACACACCCATGCCGTTGCCGGTGGCATAAACGCCCACGAGCACCTCGGTGTCGCTTATCGAGTAGTGGTCAACCTCGGCGGTATAGTTAGCCGAATTTGCGCTACCTAATCCCTCGCGCGGGAATGTCCAGTCGCCGAGTTGCACAGCTGTGCCAAAATCGGTCTCAACGCTGCCGGTGATTGCGGTGTTGAATTTGATGCCGTTGGAATAGTCGGCAAAGTTATACACAATCACATCGTTGACATCGAGTTTGAACCAGTCGAATCCATTGGTGTTGTAGGTTGACGGCAAGAGGTTTGCATCGGCAAACGAGGTTGCTGTCGGAGCGGATATAGAGATGTCGTACTGTGTCAGTGCGGTTGTTTGGCCATCGACAATCACTTTGTCTTTTGTTATAGCCTTGATGCGCGGCGCAGCACCGAAATGTGTTGCTGACGAGGGAACGTAAGCCGCAGGCGTGCCTTTGTAGCTATTGTTTACGACTCTCTCGCCATTCTCATAGTACCAGCGATATATATACATCGGAACTTCCGAATTGGCGACATACGAGGTTGCGGCAAACACATAGAAATCGCCGGCTACTACATCGCCAAGCACATCGCAGTGGTCGAAGCGCACAACATCGTTTGTTGCAATGCTTGCGCGCAAAGTGGCTACGCCGGTGGTCATGTCGATGCTATGGATGAGTAGCGGAGAGGTGCTGCAATCTAAGGTGAGGTTTGACACGCACACATTTCCTGCATCGTCGAGGAAGATATTGTTGGCAGGGAAGTAACTGATGCTGCTCTCGGGGAATGAGATGTTGAGCGTGCCTCGCTTCTCGCCGGTGTTGATGTCGTATTTCTCGATGTAGCATGCCGATGTGGCGGAATTGCTTTCGCGGCAGATGATGTACATGTAGTCTTTGTCGAGCGCCATGTCGCGGCAGAAGTTGTAGTTGGGGGTGAAATTGTCGAGATTGCCATCTCCCTTGCGCATCCAGAGGTTTTCAAACTCCATGCTGCCATTTGATGAGTAGATTGCCTCATCCATTTGCTCGGGGCTGTATGCGGGAGTGGTGAAAGATGCCACATCGCTCACAACCTCGGTTGTGCCGGTTTGGCGAGTCTTCACTCTCCAATAATAAGTGCTGCTTGAGAGGAGCGAGGAGAGGCTGATGGTGGCGGAGTTGGTGGTGATGCCCGATTGCGAGAGAGCTATCGACGAGAAGTCGCTCGAAGCGGAGATTTCGAGAGTGTAAGTGGCATTGTCAACGGCAGCCCAAGTGAATTTGCCGTAGGCAACCGCGCCATTGACAGGCGAGGTGAGAGTGGTGTTTTCGCTCTCTGCAACACCGAGGAATTGAGGCTCGTATTCGTGGCTGAGACCATCGAGGATGCACACTGCATACCAGTAATCGCCGGAGATTACATCGAAAGATGTATTGTAAGTGATGCCTTGGAGATATGTATTGCTGATGCCATCGGTAGTGAGTACATCCTCATAGGTCAATGAGTTTGGAATAGCATAAACGGTGTATTTGAGCACTTCGTTGCCTTGTGCGGCGCTGCTCCAGGAGAGTGTGCTGCCCGAAAGGCTCAAGTTTTGAACGGTGGTGTAGGTCTTGCCGGTGTTGCGCCAAGTAACCTCGGGCGCAAGAGCGGGCTTGTTGAAAACCCATACTTTAAGGAAGTGCTGAAATCCATACCAAGTTACGCCTTCGCTGGTGGTTAAAGGCAAACCGATTTGTGTTTGACGATACATCACCGCTCCGGGGGTGTTGCTCGAAGCACGAGTGTAATTGATTTGTTTTTCAAATTCTTGCCACATAGTGTAGGAATTGTCAGCAGCAAATTGTTCTGCACAGTTGTGGCTGGGGAAATGGTGGCGACCAAATTTTTCAGCCACGCCATTCCACCAAGTTGTGATAGTTCCGAATGGATTTTTGCTATTGTTGGTGTTCCAATATATTTGCGGAGAGATATAGTCGATATTGCCTGCTGCGAGCCAAGCCAATGGGTCGCTATAGAGCGCATCGTATTGCCAGTCTGATGCCTCTTTTTCTATTATGGCAGAGTAGTCAACGCCAACGGCACTTGCACCCCAATACGCAACGCCTGCCGGCGAGATGCCGAAACGAGCCTCGGGACGGGTGTCTTTAACGGCATTGTAAACCGATTCCACCATCTTGTTCACGTTGGCGCGATATTGGTTCTTAGTTGCTGTTGATGCATCTTTGTCATAGTAGTTGGGATAGAAGTAGTCGTCAAATACAATGCCGTCAACCTTATAGTTGGTGCAGATTTCTTTGACAACATTGACTATATGCTCAATAACTTTAGAATTCCCGGGGTCAAGAGATGTTATACTGCTCGATGTTGATGTAATAAGGTAACCGGCATTCTTCCATGCAGTATCATAATTTGTGCTCCAAAAAGAAAGGTCGTCAGAGTTTGCCCAACGATAAGGGTTGAGCCATGCATGGAGTTCGATACCGCGCTTGTGAGCCTCTTCTACAGCAAAACCGAGTGGGTCCCAACCGGGATCTACACCACGTGTTCCCGAAACATAACTTGTCCAAGGAGCGTAGCTCGAAGGATAAGCGGCGTCGCACATGGAGCGCACTTGAAAGAATGCCACATTAAAGCCATAACCCTGCAAATCATTGAGATACTGGATTAATTCTGCTTTCTGTTGTTCAATCTCATCGGAGGAAGTTCCTCTTACGGAAGGCCAGTCGAGAGCCCAAGCGTTGGAAATCCATGAGCCGCGGAATTCGCGCTTCGTGAAGGCTGCACTTGCCGGCAGAGCGACAAGGAGACATAATATCGCTATCGCGATAGAAAATAGTCGTTTTTGCATAATTGTAGTAAGTTTATATTGTTTAAGTATTTAGCAAATTGGTTTAGTGTGCAAATATAATAAAATTTTTAGAGGAATTAGCAATAAATTGCAAAAAAAATGACAAATAGTGGCAGGGAGGGCGCTGCGCTGCGTTGGCAGCGCTCTCTGTCTGACGGCACAAGGTGGCACATCGTAGTCATTATCAGTGGATTGTCCACCTGGCGCTACTATCTATGGAAGCCACAGCGTGGCGTGCCTGATCATAACCCGGCACTTACGAAGTTGTGCCGGGGTTACAAGATATATAAGGAATGCGTGCCAAAGGTACGCCCCTCGCTACAAGCGACCACAGCGCTACAGGAGCGTACCTTCGGCACGCATCTGAGAGAGGCACTTCTGATCCCGGCACAACTTCGTAAGTGCCGGGTTATGGACAGGGGCACCCCGTTGGGGTGCTGTCGCTTGTCAGCGCTGCATAAGCAGCGCGTGGGGCTAATAGGTGGTGATAGGGCTAATGGGGCTAATAGGGCCAATGGGTGCTGCGCTGCTTACGCAGCGCTCTCTGACGGCACAAGGTGGCGCATCGTAGTCATTATCAGTGGATTGTCCACCTGGCGCTACTATCTATGGAAGCCACAGCGTGGCGTGCCTGATCATAACCCGGCACTTACGAAGTTGTGCCGGGGTTACAAGATATATAAGGAATGCGTGCCAAAGGTACGCCCCTCGCTACAAGCGACCACAGCGCTACAGGAGCGTACCTTCGGCACGCATCTGAGAGAGGCACTTCTGATCCCGGCACAACTTCGTAAGTGCCGGGTTATGGACAGGGGCACCCCGTTGGGGTGCTGTCGCTTGTCAGCGCTGCATAAGCAGCGCGTGGGAGCTAATGGGTGGTGATAGGGCTAATGGGGCTAATAGGGCTAATGGGGCTAATAGGTCCAATAGGCGCTGCGCTGCGTTGGCAGCGCTCTCTGACGGTACAAGGCGAGCAAAAACTGCGTTTTTATTTTGACATTCCTCTCGTTTGCACTATCTTTAGATAAGATAGGCTGCACCTCAGCAATACAAAAGAAAATTGGATTTTCTTTTGCTATTGCGTTCGGTTTGCACTATCTTTGGATAAGATAGGCGGCACTCGGGAATGCAAAATTAAAAACTGCGTTTTTATTTTGCGATTCCTCTCGTTTGCACTATCTTTGCACTTGGAATGAACGACAACGGCAACATATTATCTCAGATTCCGATTAAAAACCCGGAACGATGGTCGCTCTCGCTGCGCGTCTCGCTGCGAGAGATGGAGTATCTGTTGTTTGCCCCGGATGACGACAACGCTATCATCACCGGGATTATTGCCTTGGATACGGCTTCGGAGAACCCTCGGAAGTCGGTCGAGGACGCTATCTACGACAACGCGGCTCTCTTGGGCGACTTCAAGGCGGTGAATGTGCTTTTCGACAACGATGTCTATGCCTTGGTGCCCGCCGGAGCGCCTCTGCAGGAGGCGTTTGAGGCGTCTTTCCCCGGATTCGAGGGCGAGATGCTCACCTCGAACCTGCGCGGCGACATCACCTTGGTGTATGGCGTAACCGATGGCATCACCTCGTTTTTCAACCGCACATACACGCGCTGCACCTTCCACCACACCATCGGCATGCTGCACGACTTCTACCACCGCAAGGCTGCGCTCGCCAACTCGGCGAAACTCTATGCCGTGCTCCTCGGCGACCGCATCGCAGTGTGCTGCTTCAAAGGGGGGAAGACGATGCTCGCGGTGGTGAACACCTTCCGGCATATCAACGACGCCGCCTACTATATCTTCGCGGCGTGGGCCGACGCCGGAATGGACGCGAAAGCCGACGAAGTGCAGATTGCCGGCGACAACAAGGAGCGCAACACCCTCATCGACACCCTGCGGCAGCAAATCACCTTCGTGATGGCGGCGGCGTTCCCCTCATCGATACTCAAGCGAGGCTCCTCGCTACAAAACATATCTTTCGACCTAACTTTAGCGGCTCTATGCGAATAATCAGAGGAAAATACGGGCGACGCCGCTTCGACGTGCCCGGCAACATATCGGCGCGCCCCACAACCGACTTCGCGCGCGAGAACATATTTAATGTGCTCGAAAATCTTGTTGATTTCGAGGGACTTTCGGCACTCGACCTCTTTGGCGGCACCGGCGCAATCAGTTTCGAGTTTGTGTCGCGCGGTTGCGAGGAGGTTACAACCGTCGAGAAAGCCCCCGTGCAGGTGAATTTCATCAGGAAAGTGAAGGAGATGCTCAACGCGCAGAACCTCACCCTCGTGAAAGGGGACGTGTTCCGCTTTATCGACTCCTGCGAGAAGAAATTCGACATCATTTTTGCCGACCCGCCCTACGACCTGCCCAACTTTGCCGAGGTGCCGGAGCGCATCCTGACGTCGAAAATGCTCAAAGAGGACACCATCGTGGTGATTGAGCACTCCAAAAACTATGATTTCAGCGCGCTGCCCCACTTCACACAGCACCGAATCTACGGCAGCGTGAACTTCTCCATTTTCAGAATGGACGAATAGCAACCACACCCCACAGAAATGACAAAAGAAAGCACAAATCGCGGCGCAGGCATCATAGCAGGCATCTTTGCCGCCGTGTCGTTTGGTTTTATCCCGGTGTTCAGCAAACCTGTTCTCGCGGCAGGGGTGTCGAGCACTTGCCTGCTGTTTTACCGATTCCTTTTCGCCACAGTGATGCTCTTCGCGCTCATGCTCATGCGGCGCGAATCGCTGCGCATCCCGGTGAAAATCGTCCCGGCAATGCTCCTGCTCGCCGTGTTCTACAGCATCTCGGGCGGATTTCTCGTCCTCGGATATGAATACATGGCAGGCGGCGTAACGCAGGTGATTCACTTCACCTATCCCATCTGGGTGATGCTCATCCTCGTGGTCGCCTATCGCGAGAGGATACGCCACTCCTCGATAGTAGCCATCCTGCTCGCCATCGTCGGCATCTATTGCCTCGGCGTGCTCGGCGGAAACGCCTCGTTCATCCCCGGGGCAAACAAAATTGCCGGAGTGGTGATAGTGCTCCTCTCGGGGCTTGCATGCGCCTCCTACATGGTGGGCGTGAACAAAACCGGCGCACACCGCCTCTCGTCGCTCGCCCTCACATTCTGGCTCATCCTTTTCAGCACCATCTTTTTCGGCGCGATATCCTATCTCAACGGCACTCTGAGGCTCCTCACCGAGCCGACGATGGTAGCCAACTTCACCGGGCTGGCGTTTATCTCCACGGTAATCTCCAACTTCCTGCTCGTGTATTCGATAAAGAATGTGGGTTCGACGCTCGCCGCCATCCTCGGAGCTCTTGAGCCGCTCACATCGGTGCTCGCCTGCATCCTCGTCTTCAGCGAGCCGTTCACGCTCCCCATCGCCGCCGGCATCGCCCTCATCATCACCGCCGTGATAATCGTCATCCTCCGCAACCGCTAAAAGCGGTTTTTGGCGCCGGGTGCAATAAATACCCTTGGCAAAAGTCGCTTATTTGCGCTAAAATAATTATCTTTGCGAACAAAGAGCTAAAAGTAAACGGTTTCGTAATATGAGCAGATTTGTATATCCTGTAGATACCGACCAGTTCCAGATGATAAGGGAACAAGGCAAACTTTATGTTGACAAGACCGATATGCTATTCGATATTGTCAATGTGAAGAAATATCAATATGTATTTCTCGCCCGTCCCCGCAGATTTGGCAAATCTCTGCTCTGCAACACCTTCAAGGCATATTTTCAGGGGCAAAAAGAACTGTTCAACGGCTTGAAAATCGCCGATCTCGAGAAAGAGTGGAAAGTCTATCCCGTCCTGCATTTCGACATGAGCGAAATGCGAAATTGCTCGACGATGAAAGAGATGCACGAGGTGTTGTCGGCAATGCTGTCGAGATATGAATCGAAATACGGCACAGAGAAGCAAATAGACGAATTGGGCACACGATTCAGCCAGCTGATACATCACGTTTACCACACCACTCAACAACACGTGGTGGTGCTCATTGATGAATATGACACCCCGCTGATGCGAAATCTCTACAACACAGCGATGCTGGAGGGAATCCGCAATCTGTTGCGAGGGTTTTATCAAACCGTGAAATTGGATGGCGCCTATCTCAAGTTTGTTTTCATAACAGGTGTAACCAAATTCACCCAATTAAGCATATTTTCGGAGTTGAACAACCTCAAACAGATATCGATGTTTGACGAGTACTCCGGATTGTGTGGAATCACCCAAGACGAGCTCGACAGCGCCCTGCGCCCATGCGTTGAGGAATTTGCCGAGTGTAACCACATCACCACCGATGCCGCCTACGCAATTCTCAAGAAAAACTATGATGGCTACCACTTCTCTAAAAACAGCAAGGATGTGTATGCACCATTCAGTTTGCTGAACGCGCTTAACGACAAGGAAGCCAATCATTATTGGTTTGAGTCCGGCACCATGACATCGCTTATCGAGCATCTGCAGCATTACCCAATCACCAACGCCCTCGAATATGATGGGGTGAAAGTGGGTGAAAATGAATTTAATATCTCTTGCGAAAGAGCCGAGACCCCTATGCCGCTGCTATATCAAAGCGGATACCTCACCATCGACTCATACGACCCGCGCCTCAAGACCTACACCCTCCATTTCCCCAACTTGGAAGTGAGAGAGGGGATAATCGGAGGGCTGATGCCACTGGTTCTCAAGCGCAGCACCGCCGATGGGAATAGCCTGACAAGAAAAATGGCATCTGCGATATTCGATGGCAAAATCGGCAGTGCAATCTCGGCGCTACGCGGATACATTTCAAAAATCCCCTATGATATCATTCCCAAAGAGGAATGGGAGAATAAAGAAAGCAGAGAAAACTTCTACAAATTGCTGCTGTATATGGCATTTTCAATGCTCAATTCCCTGGTTGACACAGAGGTGAAGAGCATCCGCGGGCGTGCCGATGTGGTAATAAAAACCACAACCGATGTGTATGTGCTTGAATTGAAAGTTGATGATTCTGTCGAAAATGCCTTGGCTCAAATAGACGACAAAGGATATGCCATTCCCTACGAATCAGATGGAAGGAATGTTGTGAAGTGTGGTGTGTCGATATCCTCAAAGAGCCGCAATATCAGCCATTGGAAGACAGTCGATTGGGAAGGCAGAGTAATCGACGAGCAGAATTTCGCCCAATAATTCATCGGCTGCGCTGCTTGCGCTGCGCTGGCGGGGACAAAAAAGAGGCTGCGGGGGCAGCCTCTGGGGGGATTGCGGGTGGCTATCTTGCCATCTTTATCACTTTGGTGCCGCCGGCGGTTACTACCTTGATGAGGGATACGCCTTGCGGGAGGTTGTCGAGCTCGGTGCGTGTGCCTTTGACATCGATTGTGCCGACAAGCGCACCTGCTGCGGTATATACCTCTACCATCTTGACATCTTGCGGTGTCGGAATCACAAGTGTGCGACCTTCGACACGGATTCCATCGGCTGAAACGTCTTCAACACCCGATTCGCCGCCATAGACAAATGTGCGCACCGGCGAGAAATCGGTGGTGATGGTGCCGCCTGTCTCGTTGATATAGGTGGCGCGCGCACGCACATAGTAGGTGGTGCCTTGTGTAAACGCCGGTTTTGTCAATTCCGAGAGATTCTTGGTGGAATAGTTGAATGCCGGGAGGGTGTAGATGCCGCTGGTGCGAGGCGGGAACGACTCGCTTGCGCTAATCTCCACGCGGAATTGCGATGCACCCTTCTGCTCGTTGAGCACGATGGCGTTGTCGCCGAAAATGGTTGCTCCATCCACTGCGGGAGTAACGAATTCGGGCACGGAAGCGCCGATATACTCCATTGTGAACGGCAACGGGTCGCTTTCGATGATTTCACCGCCGGCGTCGATGTTGAGTTGGGCGTAGTAGGTGGCACCCGAGACGAGAGCGGTTTCGGGGAGCGTGTATTCGCCGCCCATAACTTCAGCGTCGATAACCGGGTTGCTCATGTCGATGCTCTCCGACACTTTCACGTTGTAGATTGTCGCCTCGGCAGCGTCCCAAGTGAACTTGTCGCCGATTTTCACCGCACCGCTTGTGGCAGTGGGGTAGGTGTATTGGAGACGAGCAAATTCACAATTGCCCACAGCGCTGTAGGTGTCGGCGCAGTTGGCTTCCATAGCGCGGACACGCCAATAGAGCTGAGTGCCGTCGGGGATAGAGGGGAGCAAAGTGGATGGGATATACTTGTCGGTGGTCATATTGCTATACACCGGTTGAGTGAAATCCTTGTCGCGGGCTATTTCGATAACGAAACGGCGAGCGTCGCTTGTCCAGCGGAGGTGGAAGAAGCCTTGCACCTTCTCGCCGGCGGTATGGCGGTAGAGTGTAACATCCGGGGCTTTTCCGAGCGACTCGCCCACCATGAGCGCGCTACTCTCGTGGCCGTAGCGGTCGAGAGTGGCAACGGCAAAGTTGCAGTTAGCCGCTGTTTCGGCATCGGGAGTGTAGCTTTCGGTGTAGGTTACAGCCTTGATATAATACTCCTGGTGCTCGAATTTCGATTTATCGAGCGTTTTGGGGAACGCATAGACGATGTAGCGCACATTGGAAGCGCCTTTCCAGGTGAGAGTGGTGCCGTCGAACGCCACTTGCGAAGGCATCGGCACATCGCCCCACGATTCCCACGACATAGACGGGGTCCAACTCTTGTTGGTGTAGAGGTGAGTGCGGAGAGTGCTTGTGAGGCGCACCTTCACGCGGTCCACCGTCTTGGAGGCGTTGAAGAGGTTAATCCAGGGGAAGAACACATAGCCGGGAGCGTGGTGAGTGCTGTAGTTGCGAGTGAGACCAATCTCATCGAGGATTTGGTCGAAATCTTCGACATTGGGATAAGCCACAATCGACTGCGCCGGATAGATGTGGCGGTCGAATTTCTTGGCGATGTAGTAGTACCAGATAGCCACCGAGCCGTAGCCGGTGTGGTCGTAGAGTTGCGGCGAGAGGAAATCCACGGTGCCGTTGACAATCCAGTTGAGCGGGTCGCAATAGATTTGGTTGTATTGCCAGTCGCTGCCCGGACTCGGTTTCACGCCATATTTTCCGGCGGAAGTGTTGGCAGTGCCACACACTCCGGCGGGAGAGATGCCGAAACGGAGCCACGGCTTCACCGCCTTGATAGCCTTGCCAAACTCGGCTACAAAACTATTGACATTCTCGCGGCGCCAATCGCCATATTCGCTCAACGGGCGACCTGTGGCGGCAAACTGCGGGTAGTCGTCGGCAGAGGCATCGGTAGCCATGCCCCCTTGCGGGTAGAAATAGTCGTCGAACGCGATGCCGTCGATGTCGTATTTAGTGGCAATCTCGGTGCACACGTCGATAACGCGCTGGCGCGCCTCGGGGAGGGCAGGGTTGAGGATAGTTTGGTTGGCATTCGAGATGAGCCATTCGGGGTGAGTGGTCTCGTAGTTAAGCTGCGACTCGCCGTAGCTGTTCTTGTCGGGGCTGTTGCTGTAGCGGAATGGGTTCACCCAGGCGTAGATTTCGATACCGCGCTTGTGGCCCTCGTCGATGATGAACGCGAGGGGGTCGAAAGCCGGAGCCTTGCCGCGCGCACCGGCGAGACCGGCGGCGTAGGGCTCGTAGCTCGACTCATAATAGGCATCGCACATAGCGCGCACATGGAAATAGACCGTTGTGAAGTTGTTGGCGGCAATCGAGTCGAGCATTTTGATGCCGGCAGCGCGCTGATCCTCGGCATTCGCCTCGGTGAGGTCCTTGTAAGGCCAGTCGCTGAGCATCGAGGTGTTGAAAATTGCACGATGCTCGTAGCGCTCAGCCCACATCGAGAGCACAGCGGCAAGAATCATCGAAAAAGTGAAAAATTTCTTCATAAGTTGTTTTAAATTAGAAGAGCGGCAACGGCTCCGGGAGTCGCCTGCCGCTCTTGATGGGTTATACTGATAATCGTGTGTTAGAACAATTCAGTTTCGGTGTCGCACACAGCAACGCCATACACCTTGTCGGTGTTGCCATATACGCTTGAGATAGCACCTGTCTCCGGGTCAAACACTTTGAGACCGGTAGAGAAGGTAGTGAAGCCCGAAGCAGCGTTGAAACCGAAATAAACGTAGCCGGTAGCAGAATCGAGCGCGAGTTGCGGAATCCACACACCTTCGTCGGCGGTTTTGTTGATCGGGTCGGCTTCGAGAGCCAAGTATTTGATGCGGTTGGCTTTGGCATCGAGAGTCTCGTCATATCCGGGGATATTGTAGGTGCCGATACCGGCGATGTCGGCAGGCGAGCGGAAATAAACAATCATGCGATTGTGCTTTTCGTCGATGCAGAAGCTGCGCGGGTTTGTACCCGAGAAGAGCACAGGATGGGGAGAAGCCACCTTGTTGTAGTCCATACCCTCTTGGATGTCGGAATTCTGGAAGCGGTAGATACCGTTGCCCGAATAAGACTTGCCCCAATACCACATGCCGTTCTTGTCGCGATAGTGACCCACATGGATGGCACCATAGGCGATACCCTTGTTGTAGTAGCCAATCCAGTTGTTTTGCACGAGGTAGTCGCTCGGCTCAACCTGACCGCGAGTAGCGAGAGGAATGCGGCGGATACCGGTGTTACGGTCGGTGTAGTAGAGAGTTTCCTCATCAGCCCAGCCTTGGAACGGGTCGTTGAAGGCAGTCTTGCCCACATTGGTAACGCAGAGGTCAACCACCGAAGCGTCGGCATTCATAACGGTGATTTTGCCATCACCGAGGTTGCCTGCCTCGTCGTTGATGTAGGTGTATTGCTTACCGCAGTCGAGGATGTAGATGAAGTCGGTAGTCTCCTCCTTGTTAGACTCTTTGTAGCGAGCATACACAAGGTTTTGAGGCATAGAGCCGCTCTTCACACCCATATCGAAGGGGTAGTTCTTGGTGCCTTCGGGGAGGCGAGTGAGGTCAACGAGCTTGTAGGCTTTGATATTGCCATCCACTTGAGCGTAGTAGAGAGTCTTGCAAGGATAAGAGCTACCCACTTGCACATTGACGTAGCTGTCTTCGAGGCGGCGGTTTTCGCCCTCGGTGTCAAACCAAGTCTTGATTTCGATTTTCTGCGAACCGATGTTCTTGAATTTGAGTTTGCCGGGGTAGTCGATAGTGCCGTCTTCGTGAGAATAGCCGGTCCAAGAAGTGATAATAGTTCCATCTTCCTTAGCAGTACCTTCGGGGAAAGTCCACTCGTAGCGGCACTTGAGGTTTTCGGGGTTGGGGAGGAAGATGCTGAGTTCAACGGTAACATCGTTGATAACGACAGGAGTAGCGCTCTGGCTTGCCACGGAGAGCACCGGAGCGATGTCGTAGATCATGATGGGGTAGGTGCGCTCGCCCACGCCGGCGAGAGACATAGTAACCTTATACACGCCAGCCTGTTTGTATTTGTGCACAGGGTTTGGCTCGGTGGAAGTTTCACCATCGCCGAAATCCCAAGTAACCGCTCCCGATTTCGAGGAAGTGTTGTTGAATTGGATTTTCGACACCACATAGAAGTCGGTGAGGAACTCATCGCCATCGACATTGTAGGTGAAATCGACATCTTTTGTGGGGAAGTTGCCATAGTCGGGGGTCTTTTCAACGCAAGCCACCATAGCCATGAGCATCAACACCATTAGCGATATATTCTTGATAAGTTTCATAACATTTTTTGATTTAAAGATTAGTTCAAGGAGATTTCCTTATCGTTGGTGGTAACGCCCACTTTGCCGTTGACATCGACAGCCTTGAAGAGAGGCACGAGACGATAGTCGCGGCTGAAGTTGATGCTGTAGTTCTGGTCGGCAGAGTTGTAGATCCAGTCTTCAAACGGGATACCGTTCAACAAGTCGATGAACAGGGGCATGTATTTGGCGCGCACAGAGGTGAGAATCGAACCGGTGTCGTCGCTGTAGCGGCAGAACACCCATTCCGATGAGTCATAGACATCATAGAGGTTGATGCCTTCGGGAGCCTCGTAGTCGAGAGCCACTTCGTGATAGTAAGTAACGCCGTTTTCCACAGTGATGTAGTATTTGCCCACCACCTTCTTGGTGTCGGTGTACCAGAGGTCGCTCTTCTTGCCGGCTTCGGTTTCGGTGGGGAAGTTGAGGCTGTGAGCCTGAGCCACTTCGGCGAAACGCTCGGCGGTGAAGTCGTAGTTGACATACACGTTGCGGAGGTCGTTGTAGTAAGCGCTGTCTTTGGTGAGATAGTCAACCACCTTGGCAACGAAATCGCTCTTGAACGAAGCGGGATAGAGGGCATCGAAGCGGTCGCTGTCGAAAGTAGTGGGGTTCACCCAACTCACGGGAGCGAGAGTAGCCGATGTGGGGAACGAAGCGGTGAGGATATACTCGTAACCGTTTGTCATGTCGATGTGGTAGTCGCTGTTGTACTTTCCACCTTCATCTTCCCACACGCCATCCTCGGCATACACCTTGTTGAAATCGGCGACGGTCTTTTGAACATTCCATTGGAGAGACTTGTGCTCAAAAGTTTTCATGAGGCTCATAGTGCGGACGGTGTCGGAGACTCCGACAGTCTGCGTGTAGCTGAGCGCAGTGGTGAGTTTGCAAGTTGCGGCTGCACTTTCGGTGCGAGCGATGAGCGCCCACACTTCGGTGTGGTCGATCATGTCGTCCTTGCCCTTGTAGTAATATTTGGCTTTGAATGTTGCGTCGTTGCCTGCCTTGCAAGTGGTGCTACCAAGTTCCCACGACACAGTGGGAAGAATCTGACCGAGATCGCCATTGTCATCAAACACGTCGTGTACAGCACACGAAGTCATGGCACCGGCGGCAAGGGCAACTACACCTATTTTATTTAAAAGTTTCATATTGTTTCTCTTTTAATTGTTATTCTTCGGTTAAAGATGAACGAACACCATAGTCTTGCGCCCAAATCATAGGCACGCGCAACCACTTGTAGTTCTTGTAAGCGCCGAGGCGTTCAAGTTCCGCGCGGTTGTATTTTTCCTCTGTTTCGGGGTCGTAGTTGATGCGTTGAATCCAGGTGTTTTCCTTCTCAGTCTCGGTGAGACCATCGATCCAATAAGGAGCGTAGAGGTTGTAAGGACGACGGAGGTTGGGGTAAACGATTTCCTGGTTTTCGCCGATACCGTAGTTGTTGCGCTTGTTGCTGTAGTGGTAGCGACGGAGGTCGGTCCACTGCTCGGGCTGCATGTACATAGCGATATACTTCTGAGTCATGAGGTCGTAGAGGGTGTATTCTGTTTCGTTGAAGAAATAGTGCTTGTTACCCTTGTCGGAAGCCTTAGCCACGAGGAGGCGAGGACGAGAACCGGTTGAATATAGTTCCTCATTTTCAAAGAAAGCGGCGAGTTGAGCGTTCCAGTATTTTTCCTGCTCATAAACGATGCCCGAAGCACCTACACCACCGGGATAGATGTTGTTGGTGGAAGTGTTGACCACGGGGTTGGGGTTGCGAGCGAGGAAGTCGTCGAGATGACGTTGGATGTTCCATTTAGTAGCCTCTTTAGCGAGTTCGCAAGCCTGCACCTTGTCGTTCTTCCAGTAGAGAGCCTCAGCCTTGATGAAGTAGAGTTCCTCCATAGTGAAGATAGGGTTGTAGGCATCCTTGCCGCCTGCGTAAGCGCCCCAGTGGAGTTTCGGGTAGTTGGTCGATTTGAACGACGAACCCATACCGATGTTGTTGTCGAGGTAGCGGAGCTTATACACGGTGTTGGTCGAAGTAGCCGAGAGCGGACCGTTTTGGGCTTGCATGAGGAGCGACGCGCGGGGGTCGTTGGCATAGCCCTGGTAGTTTTGGTACTGACCGCATTTCGATTCGCTGTCCGGCTCGAGGAGACCGAGGCAGTCGATCATGAAGAATTTCGACGGGATAGCCGAGTCGAGCATATTTTTACGCGATTCCCAAGAGTTGATGATAGGCTGAGCCTCGCTCCAGGGGGCGTTTTGCTCGTTTGTGCCGCCATCGAATTTGTAACGCGGTTCGTTACCAAACCAAGCGCCGTAGAGGAGGTCGCCCGAGCGCCATTGATTGATGGCAGCGTCGGCGGCAGCGATGATTTTGTCGCACATGGCGCTGCTGCGGTCGATATTCGGGATGTTGCGCAGGAGGATACGAGCCTTCATAGCATACACGAGTCCTTTCCACTTGCTGAGGTCGCCGTGATACACGCGGTCGAGAGCCGAGATGTCTTGGTTGGTGGGGCAATTCACTACGGCGTCGTCCTCATACATGGCGATGAGGTCGTCGCATTCTTGGAGCATCCAAGCGTAGATGCTTGCCTGAGTGTCATACTTAGGCGAGTTGCTCTGGTAGGCTTCGGTTTGCGGCATATCGCCGAAGTTGTCGGTACACAACTGAGTTGACATCAATTTGATTGTGCGTGCAATCAATTCATAGTTTGGCGAATTGATTTTGGCAGCATTTTCGATGAGGTTCTTGGCATTGACACCGACATCGTAGAAGTGGCGGCGCCATTGCGGGTGACGGTTCATAGTGAGGAATTCCCACTCACTCTTATAAGAATAAGAGCCAATCGAACTCTTGCCGCCTGTGGTGAGGCATTGCGAGAGGTAGATATAGTATTCCGAGTAGTCATACACTTGTTGCTGAGCGTAGAACACCACTACCGGCAGACCGTCTTTGGCGGTGATGTCGTGCGCCTTGTCGGGATTTACGTTATCGAACAGCACATCGGTGCATGAACCGAGCGACAATCCGGCAAGCAACGCAAGTGCTGCAATTTTAATCTTTTTCATATTCCGGTGTTTAGAATGTTGCTTTTAATGTTAAATTGAAACTGCGTGTTTGAGGTACGCTGTAGTTGTCGATACCCATCGAACCTGTACCACCCGACACACCCGACATGATTTGCGGGTCGCTGCCCGAGTATTTGGTGAGGAGGAAGAGGTTGCGACCTGTGAGGCTTGCGCTGAGACCCTTAACCGGGCAGCCTTGCTTGAGAAGGCTTGAGAAGTCGTAGCCTACAGTTACATAGCTCAAGCGGATGTAAGAGCCATCCTCGATGAAGTTGGAAGATACACCATAAATATAGTTGTTAACTGTGTATTGGTCGAGGATTACCGGTTGAGTGTTGGGAGCGTAAGAGCCGTCGGCTTGTGCCACTACACCATTGAATACATACTCGCGGTTGCGGTATTTAGAGTAGAGGTGGTGCTGACCGTTGGAGATAAGACCGCGACCTGTTACGTTTACAACGTCGCCACCGCAGCGGCCGTCAACGAGGAACGAAACCGAGAGGTTCTTCCAGTTGAAGTTAGAGCCTAAGCCGAGGAGGAAGTCGGGCTCGCGGTTACCGATGAGGTTCTGCTTGTTGGGGCTGATAACGGGATAGCCGTTTTCGTCGATGATAACATCGCCGCTCGGGGTGCGTTGATAGTCCTTACCTGTGATAGCGGTAGTAGAACCGTTGAGGAATGCGCTGGCGAAGATGTCGCCGTATTGTCCACCTTGGATTTCAGTGATACCGTCGGGCAATGAGAGCACGCGACCGCGGTTGAAAGAGAAGTTGGCGAAAGCAGTCCAAGAGAAGTCGCCGCCCTTGAGGATGTCTTGGCTCAAAGTTGCCTCAACACCGTAGTTTTCAATCTTACCCTCGTTGCGAGTTTGGAGGATAGTGCCCGAAGCAGGCGAAACGCGCACACTCACAATCTGGTTGTCAACCACTGTAGAGTAGTAAGCGATATCCAAGCGAGTGCGTTGGTTGAAGAAACGCAAGTCGGCACCGATTTCCCAAGAAGAAGTCATCTCAGGCTCGAGTTGGATGGCGCGCGAAGTAGTCGGGTCGATACCATAACCGCCGTCGGGGAATGTTGACCATTGTTTGAATGTGTTGGTAAACAAGTTGGCGGGGCAGTCTTTACCCACTTTAGCCCAGTTACCGCGAATCTTACCATAAGAGAACCAGTCGTTCTTGAGGTTGAACAACTCGGAGAAGATAAGACCACCGGTTACAGAAGGATAGAAGTAGGTGCAATCTACTTGTTTCAAGCGAGAAGAGCCATCGTAGCGGCCTGTAACAGAGAGTTGAGCCATGCCGCGGTAGTCGAGGCGGATTTCGCCGAAGTAGCCATACTTGTTATATTTTGTGTGATAGAGATACAAGTTGTAGCTGCTTGAGCCCGATTTTGTGAAGTAAGAGGGGTCAACATTGTTGAAGCTGTAGTATCCGCCACCCAATTCAAAGTCTTGACCTGCGAGTTGAGCCTCGTAGCTGCTGTTTTCCTTGTATTCCATACCGTAGAGGAGGTTGAGGTTGAAATCACCGAACTCGTGGGCGTAGGTAGCGAGGAATTGAGCAGTGAATTGCTCGCCGCGCGAAGGCTGGAATGTGTAGGCACCGAAGCGATACACATAGTCGGAAGCGTAGTCGTAGTAGCCGCCTGTCTCGGGGTTGATGAAGTCATCCTTGGTGTAGCGCGACACGGTGTAGCTGTCGTAGGTGGTGTAGCCGCGGTCGTAACCGATTTTACCTGTGAACACGAGGTTTTTGATAGGCTCGTAGGACACATTACCGTTGATCATGAAACGAGTGCTCTCGGTGAGAGAATAGTCGTTGTAGCGGCCGAAGTAGGGCGACAAAGTGGCACCGATTTTCTCTTTACCGGAGAGTGCGTCCCAGTTGTCGTAGCGGTTTGACCAGTTGGGCATACCGTCTTCGGTCTGGTAGTCGCTCATATTCTTGTTGATAGACCATCCGTAGATAGTTGACATGGCGTTGCCGAAACCGCGACCCTTGGTGTTGATGATGTTGGCAGAGATTTGAGCCTTCACCTGTTGTGATGGCTGGAAGTTACCCTTAACAAACACGTTGATTTGTTCCTTGTAGTCTTTGTCAACCACACCTTCGTTTCTCATGTAAGCAGCCGAAGCGTAGGAAGAGAATTTGTCTGTACCACCGCTCAACGACACATCGTATTTCTGCAAGAAGCCTGTGCCGAGGAAATCACCCACGTTGTCGTAGGTTTGTTCGCCGGGACGGAGGTAAGGACCCCATCCGCCAACACTGTTTTCTTTGTAGAAACCGGAAGAACCGGCAGCAAATGTGTTTTGGATTTTCGGGATGCGCACCGAGTTGGAAATCTCCCATGTGGCATTTGCGCTCACTTGGATTTTGCCGTTTTGTGCGCTCTTGGTAGTAATCATGATTACACCGTTGGCAGCCTCCTGACCGTAGAGGGCGGAAGCGGCAGCTCCCTTGAGCACTGTCATGCTCTCGATGTCGTTGGGGTTGATATCGCTGAGCGACGAACCCTTACCGCGCACTGCAACACCATCGACAATCATCAACGGCTCGTTGCTTTGCGAGTTGTTTACCGAAGAAATGGCGCGGATAATCACCTGGGAAGATGAGTTCGGCGAACCACCGGTCATCGACACCTGCAAGCCGGCAACCTTACCTTGAAGGCTGTTGACCACGTTTGCGGTGCTACCTGCGGTTACATCGTCGGAGTTCAGAGATTGAACGGCAAAGTTCAATTTCTTTTTCTCCTGAACCTGTCCCATGGCTGTTACAACCACTTCGTTCAACACTGTGGCGTTTTCTTTCATCACCACATCGATTTTAGTACGATTCCCGACTTTTACAGTCGCAGGCTCCATACCAACATAAGTGAAAACCAAGACGGCATTGTCGTCTTTGATTTCAATTGAGTAATTTCCGTCGAAGTCGGTAACTGTTCCGACTGTTGAGCCCTTCACCATAACCGAGGCACCGATAATCGGCTCGCCGTCGGATTGCGAAGTTACAACACCCGTTACAGGGCGGGCGAAACCCACCACCGCAAAGAACGAAAATAACAGAAGCAATAACTGTTTTCTCATAATTAATTTTATTTGTTTATATTCAAGGTTACTTTTTGGGTTTTGCCATGTATCTCAGTTGTTGCGAGGTCTAAAAGCCGTTTATTTCACCAAAAGCATCATGCCTCACACTACACATTATTAATAATAGTTGTTTTAAGCATTATGATGTCCTTTATCAAATTGTGAATTAACTCTTTTAACTTAACCCGTTAACATTCTGTGTTCTACACAGCAAATTATCTACAAATCTATAAATAATTTTCTAACTAAAAAATTTTTTTGAAATATGTTTTATCGCAATTATAGATTAAACATCAATTTTCGTATTTGTTAACATATTGTTTCGCCCCCGTTTTCGCCCGAAATCACACTTTTTATGCCACTAAAGATTGCCCGGTCAAACACTTTTACTAATTTTGCAATCGCTCTCAGCCTCGAGTACTATTTGAGGCATTTCAGCGTTATATAATTGAACCAATCAGCCGAAAATGAATAGAATTGTATATATCGACATCGCAAAAGCGATTTGCATCATCTTAGTTGTCATCGGGCACTATTGTCCTCCGGGACATCCCGCGTGGTGGCGCTCTGTGTGCGATTTTATATATTCCTTCCACATGCCGCTGTTTATGTTTGCAAGCGGATTTGTGTATATCGCAACCAAGCGAGCCGGCGAGAACTACGGCGACTTCATAATCAAGAAGGTAAAGCGCCTCATGGTGCCATATTTCACTGTTTCCGTGATAGTTATTTCAATCAAACTTCTCACCGAGAGATACGCTTATGTCGAGAATCCGGTTACTTTGTTCTCCTATGTAAAGATGTTCTACTATCCCGAAGCCGGATTTTTCCTCTGGTTTATATGGGCGCTATGGTGGATGTTTGTCCTTGTTCCGCTATTTAAGACCAAGGAGCAGAGATTGTTGCTATTCTTTGTGTCGATTTTCATTCACTATATTCCGTTCACGACAACAGAGCTGTTTTGCATCTCTTCCTTCAAGGATATGCTCCTGTTCTTCATGTCGGGAGTGGTTTTGTATGATTGGAGGGAGGCGATTTCCGGGGTGAAAAGAGTGCCGGAATGGGCATTTATAGCGGCTTTTGCCATAGCCTACTCGATAAGCGTTTCAGGTCCCTCTTTTGGAGGCGGTTATTTGGCTGCCGGAGCACGGTTGTTGTTGCCCTACCTCGGCATAGCCGCCATAATCGCGCTGTCGAGAATGATAGAGAAATCGAGTACCCGGATAGGGTGGTTGATGACTATATCCTCCTCATCCTACATAATTTACCTGTTTCACACCACATTCGAGGGCTTTGCCAAGGCTCTACTCTTCAAGATGCCCTATTTGAACAACATCGGCGACAGCCTCATATTTGCGACCGGCGCCGCTATTGTTGTGGCTTGTGGAGTGCTCATCCCGATTCTCCTCAACGAAAAGGTGTTCAAGAAATATTCCATCACCAAAACATTATTTGGACTCAAATAGCAATTTAGGCGCACACCATATATAATAATTGTGCTCAAGATGCGTTATTAATTATAAGGCACTTGATAAATCAATTGGATATGAATATAAAAGTACTTTTAACTTGCTGTATTGCAGCACTTTTGGTTTCTTGTTCATCGAGCAAGCAAAACCTCACATATTTTGAGAATATCGACTCGCTCGACACGAAAATCGGCTCATTTCCTGCCGATTATGCCGTAAAAATCGACGTGGATGATGAACTCGCAATCACCATCAACTCCACTGTTCCCGAAGCCACAGCGCCATTCAACATGCCGCTATCCAACACCGGGACTCGCACCGAGCGCACCATTCAGATGACTCCAACAACACTCCAATCCTACATTGTGGATTCCAACGGCGATATTTTCCTCCCCGTAATCGGCAAAATGCACGTTGCCGGACTTACAACACGCCAGTTGGGCGACGCAATCACTGCCGAAGTGGAGAAATCGGTTAGAAATCCGCATGTGAGAGTGCAACTCCTCAATTTCAGAGTGAATGTGCTTGGCGAGGTGAACAAGCCGGGCGCTATCGCCGTGACCAAGGAGCGCTACACCATCCTCGACGCTATCGCCGATGCTCAAGACCTCACCAACTATGGCAAGCGCGAGAACATCCTCCTCATTCGCGAAGAAGACGGCGTTGCAACCTATCATCGAATCAACCTCACCGATGCTTCGCTCCTCACATCGCCCTATTTCTATCTCCGCCAAAACGATGTGATTTACGTTGAGCCAAACAAGATACTCACCGACAACTCGAAATACAACCAGTACAGCGGATACAAACTTAGTGTGATTTCGACAGTGGTGAGCGCGCTGAGCGTAATTGCTTCGCTTGTCATCGCTCTCACCCGTTAATCCCTGCGTCTCGTATCTTGCAATGCTGAGTATAAGAAAAGCATATTACTGGATTTTTATCTATTTCCTTGTGGTCCAGGCTCTCGCTCCCACGCTCATTGGTTTCTCCGACGAGTTGGGGGTGATGTTTATGCTCATTCTTATCGCTCTCGACATTGCTATCAACAAGAATTTCAAGCGCTACACGAGCATCTACTGCGTTGTGGGAATTATGGCATTTTATGCCGTATATTCTGTCGTCGCACTAAATTTCAACACCCCGAAAGCGATTGCCAACGATTTCATCATCCAGCTCAAGCCCTACATCCCGTTTTTCCTCGTCTATGCGATAGCGCCCGAGTTTACCCCCTCCGAGAAAGAGACAATCAAGAAAACCTGTGTGGTGATGAGTGTGATTGTGGTGCTCCTTGGCATCGTTAGTTTCGTCAACATGCGCATCGTGCGCAATCTGCTGGGGCACGTGGCGTTAGTGGGCATCATAACCACCCTCGTTTCGAGCGTTTATCTGCTCATGAGCATCGATAAAGAGGGCAACGTGTCGAAACGCGACCTCACCATAGCCACGCTCATGATGGTAGGAGGGCTCACCTGCACCCGCTCCAAATTCTACGGCGAGTTTATCTTTGCAATGTATCTCTTCTATCTCTATAAGCCGGGGGGGCTCAAGCGTGTGAAAATCAAGCAACTCATTCTGTTTTGTGCGGTTTTCACAGGCATTATTTGGGCAGCGTGGGAGAAAATCAGTTTCTATTTTCTCACCGACGGCATCGAAGGATTTGACGAAGAGATGCTCGTGCATTTGGCACGCCCTGCGCTATATGCCGGGATGGGAATGATTTTGATTGAGTTTCCGCTACTCGGCTCCGGTCTCGCCTCGTTTGCAACCTTTGCATCCACGCCATCGGTAAATTATTCCGAAGTGTATCGCATGTTCGACCTCGACAAAGTGTGGGGACTTTCCTACAATGTGCCTCACTTCATTTGCGATGCGTTTTTCCCCGAACTCGCGCAGTTCGGACTCATAGGCATAGCTATTTTCATCATTTTCTTTGCGTGGATTTACAAGAAAATGAGGCTTTTGCTACACACCCGGGGGAAATACGCCTTTGCCGTGGCAATGCTCATATTTGCCAGCGTGTTTATCGAAGGGACAACAGGTAGCGCATTCATGCAGGCTGCCGGAGTGATGCAAATGTCGATTCTCGGGCTCTCAATAGCGCAGTTCAGCAACCTCGACAAGCAGAAAACGCGCGAAATACTTGCATCCGACTATCATAAAATTGAAAATAAATAAAAACATAAAGATATGGAAAATAACGACACAATCGATTTGAGAAAATACCTCTCGGCTGTCAAGAAAGGGTGGTATTGGTATGTTATAACATTTGCAGTGTTCACTGCGCTGGCTATTACCTATCATTTCGTGAGAATGGACCAATATGCCGTCTACTCGAGCCTCCTCATCGAGGACGACAACGGCGAGAGCGGCGGCGCGATGGGAGGCCTCAGCTCGGGAATGCAGTCGATGATGCGCACTTTCTCTATCGGCGGTCTCGGCTCATCTTCTATCGACAACGAGATTGAAATCTTCCACACTCACAACACAATGGTGAAACTCGTGAAGCGCCTGCAACTCAATCGCGTATATGTAGAGCGTCGCGGGCTCAAGAAGTACAACCTCTACCAGACCTCACCGGTGATTGTTGATGTTCCCGAAGCCATGCTCGACACTCTCGAACGCGGATTCAAGGTGCTCATCGACCTCCATTCCAATGCCACTGCCGACATAAAGATAGTGCGCGGCTTCTTCTCGAGCACAATCGCAGAGAAAAAGGGCGTCACACTCCCCACATTGATAGAAACCGAATTCGGTCCCGTTCAGGTGCTCAAATCGGAGAAATACTCCCCATCCGAGGAGCGCAGTATCAAGGTGATGGTGACCAACAACGATGTCACCGTCGAGGCTCTCGCTAAAACCATAAGCATCGACTATCTCTCCAAGAAGTCGGATGGTGTGGAGCTCACCGTGAAAGCCGGTACCAAACAACTTGGAAAGGATATCCTCAACACCCTCATGGCTATCTACAACGACACCCGCGTGGAGCGCAAGAACGACCGCGCTTCCCAAGCCGTGGAGTTCTACGACAAGATGATTGCCGACCTCTCTACCCAACTCGGCGACTCCGAGCGCCGCATCGAGGAGTTCAAGAGGAAAAACAACATCATCGACTTCGCCACTCAAGCCGAAATCACACTCAAAGCCGACCAGTCTTATGGGCAACACCTTATCGGATGCATCAACCAGGACAAAATCTACGACATCATTATCGGCACAATCAGCGACCCGAATCGCAAATATGAGATGATTCCCGTTTCGGTTGGCAACGAGAAAACATCGATTCTCCTGCAACAATACAACGAGTTGATTATGAATCGTATGCAACTCGGTCAGTCGGCTCGCGAGAACAACCCGTCATATACTCTCCTCACAGAGCAAATCGACGCAATGCGCATTTCGCTCCTCGAAAGCGTGAAACGTAGCAAGGCCGACAACCTCATCGTTATGGAGACTTTGAAAAGCGAGAAATACAAATATGATTCGCAAATCAACAAAATACCCGGATATGAGCGTGAATATTACGACATGATGCGCGATAAGGAACTCAAGAATGAACTCTATCTCTTCCTTCTCGGCAAACGCTACGACAACGCCATGACCCTCGCCTCCAACTTCCCGCGCGGATTCATTATCGAGCCCGCCTACAGCGAGGTGAAGCCACTCCTCACCAAGAGTATTGTGGTTCTGGGACTGGCTGTCGTATTCTCTATCCTTGTTCCCACTTTCTTCCTCGTACTCGCTGTGATATTGCGCAAAGAGAAGAAAACAGAAACTATTGAAGAATAAATATGAACATACTCATTGTAAACCTCATACTCACAACTGCCGAAAAGGGGGTAATAACCCGCCGCAAGTCGATTAAAGACACCATGGTGAGCAATTTCGCCAAGGGCTTTATCAAGTGTGGACACACAGCCACCATCCTTGCGTCGGAAGAATTTCGCCCCACCGAAGACAACGATTACCCTTTTGAGGTGGTCTATTTCAAATCGGTAATGCCTCGGGTGTTCAAGCCGGCTCTGCTTCCTTTCCCGAAAGGCTTCACCAATTGGCTCCGAGAGAACAAGCACCGCTACGACATGGCGATATCGGTTGAGTCTTTCTCGATTGCCACTCTGCTCACAGCGCGCGTTATGCGCGACAAACTCATCATCTGGCAAGAACTGACGCTCCACCAGCACAAGTTCTTAAAGATACCTTCGCTTCTGTGGTACAATGTAGTGGTGAGAGGCTATCTCAACGGCATCCCGGTGATTGGCAACACCGAAGCGGCTCGCGATTTTGTGGCTCAATACACCCGCTCGGTATTGCCCGAGACCGTAACTCACGGCGTGAACGGAGATTTGCTCGTGCCGTGTGACGACATGAAACGCTATTTCGTGATTCTCGCTCGCCTTGTGCCCGGCAAAAACATCGACAAAATGATAGCCACATTTGCACGATTCATAAAAATGCCCGGATTTGAAGACTACCAACTCAACATCATTGGCGATGGCGAGGAGGAACAAAACCTCAAGGCGCTGATTGGTAGCCTCGGTGTAGGCGAGAATGTGCACTTGCTCGGCTTTAAGTCCCACGACGAGATGGCTCAGATACTCAACAAGGCTACGGCAATCCTCATCAACACATCGAAAGACCTCTCGATGGTGTCGGTGCCAGAGTCGATAGTTTCCGGTACACCGGTGCTTATGAACACGCTCCCCTGTAGCCACACATACGTGAATAATGAGTCGCTCGGCATCGCTAAAGACAACTGGGACGAACAAGATTTGGCTGAGATGGTGAGGCGCTACCCCGAGTTTCACGAGGCTTGCAAGCGCAAACGTCCGCAACTCACCTCGGAAGGCGTTGCCGGCAGCATGGTGGCTTTGTTCAAAAAATACAAGAGAAAATAAACTGCGCCGGAATCGGGCGCAGATGCATGTTGGTTTTAAGATGGTTTTATCTTTGATAAGACCATCTTAATTATTTCGGGGGGCACGCAGGCGAGCAGCACCACCGACATGAGCACTCCAAATGCGAAATTCTCCAACTTCCCCGGCAGAATGTAATAGAACACCCCGGCAGCCACAAGCACAGCCATCGATAGGAAACTGCGCCATGTGAGTGTGAGGCGGATGTATTTCTTGGTGTCGGCAATCCTTATCGCTATGAGCACCAAGTAGGAGATGTTGAGGGTGGCAAGAATGCCATATACGCCCCACCACTGCACAAAGAAGAAGTTGCCTGCAAGCGATATCGCTAACGCAATTACAAGTCCGGGCAATTCGCGCACCGTCTTTTTCACGCATTGATAACCGACATCGTAGAAGAAGCAGAGCGACACCAGCATCGACGAGGAGAGCAGAGGATAGAGATAGAAGCGACTTTCCTGATATTCGGCGCTCACAATCCATCCATAGAGCAAATTCACCCCATAGGAGACCACAACCACAAGCAATGTGAGGAACCAGATGTAGATGTTGAGGATGCGTGAATAGAAAGCGTTGCGGTCGCTGTCGTCGTATTGCTTGATGGCTGTTTCCTGCCATGCCTGGTAGAATATAAGGGCGAGAGTCTCGAGTATGGCGGCAAACTTCTGAGCCACCGAGAACAAACCGTTCTCGCTATACCCCACAAAGTGCTGTATGAAGAAGCGGTTGCTCGATGACAGCCCCCACAGCAACAGAGTTACCACCACAAGCGGGACGCTGAACCCAAGAATCTCCCGCCCGAGAGCGCGGTCGTGGAGTTGTGGCACAAAATAGCGCGAAAACAGATGAATACGCAATTCTATCAGTGCTATAACTATCAGTCGTGCCGCAATATTGCCTATGAAAATGCCATCGATACCTATTTCAAACACCGCCACAAGAGGCAGAGTGATGCTGCAAATGAGAAACGATGTGAGAATGCCGGCTCCCGCAAACGCCTTGGTGTGCCCCAAGCCGCGCACCGCCTGCACGATCACCTCATAGAACGACAGCGAGGCTGCAAAGCCTATCACATACCACAAATATTTATCATCGAGGACAAAACTGAGTATCGCTCCCGCTCCGGCGCACACGATGAAATTGCGCACCAGCGTTTTCAACGAGAATGTAACCACATACTTGCGCCGCTCCTCATCGTCGGCATCCACCAGGAATCGGAAAGTGCCATCGCGCAACTGCAGCGACACTATCGGCAACAACACCGTTACACACATGAAGAAAATATCGTAACGCCCTAATTCATCGGGAGATATGAAAAATGAATACACAGGCACGAGGATAAACATTATCAGCTTGGAACTTATATTGCCCAGGGCATAAATTCCAAGGTTCTTTAATAGTTTGCTGCCTCTATTGCCTGATTCTGTTGGTTTCATTGTCATTTAAACGATAAAATGAGAAATAAATTGCATCGAGAGCACAATAAAAGCCCGATTTTTTAGTTTTATTTACAAGAATAAGCAACTCAATATGAATAAACGCATACTCGTAGTCAATAAATTTTACTACCCCCGCGGCGGAGACTGTATCTACTCGCTTAACCTTGAGCGGTTGCTCCGAGATGCCGGTTGCGAGGTGGCGGTGTTCTCGATGCAATTCCCCGAGAATATCGCTTCGCCATTCTCCCGGTTTTTCGTTTCCGAGGTATCCTTCTCGGGGGGTACCGGTTCCAAACTCAAAGCCGCACGCCGTGTGATGGGATGCGGAGATGTGAAGAAGGCTTTCTCAGCTATCCTCGATGAGTTCAAGCCCGAGGTGGTGCATCTCAACAACATCCACTCCTACATCTCGCCGGTGGTGGCTGAGATGGCGAAAGCCCGCGGGTGTCGCGTGCTCTGGACACTCCATGATTTCAAGTTGCTTTGCCCGTCCTACATTTGCACACGCAACTCCAAGCCGTGCCAACTCTGTTTCGACGCGAAATTCAATGTGGTGCGCCACCGCTGCATGAAAGGGAGTTTGGCGGCAAGCGTCATAGCCTACATCGAGGCACTCAAGTGGAACCGCAAGCGCATCGAGGCGGCAACCGATCTGTTCATCTGTCCCAGCACATTCATGGCGCAGAAGATGAAAGAGGGCGGTTTCAATCCCGAAAAACTGTTCACTCTCAACAATTTCATCGCTCCCGACAAGTTTGACTCGCTCTCCCGCTCGGCAATCGTGCCGCGCAAAGACTATGCCCTCTATGTGGGGCGTCTCTCCTCCGAAAAGGGGGTGGAAACGCTCATGCGCGCGTTTGCTCATTCCAAAATTCAGCTCAAAGTTGCCGGTGGCGGTCCGCTCGACCTCGACCTGCGTCATAAATTCTCCGATTTCCCCAATATCGAGTTCCTCGGGATGCAAAATGCCGCTCAGGTGGTGGCACTCCTTGTCGAGGCGCGTTTCTCGATTATTCCGTCGGAATGGTACGAAAACAATCCACTCAGTGTAATCGAAAGTTTGTGTGCCGGCACCCCGGTGGTGGGCGCCAACATCGGCGGAATCCCCGAACTCATCTCGCCCGAAACAGGCGTAACATTCGAGTCGGGCAACGACCACGCACTGCTCGAGGCTGTGAATGTCGCCTGGAACCGCTCTTGGGACTACGAAGCCATCAAAAAGCAGAGCCTCGCCCGTTTCGCTCCCAAGCATTATCTCGACACACTTTCTTCGCTATTTTAAGCCGGTTGCAATGAACAAGATTTCTGTAGTTATCAACACATACAATGCCGAAAGGCAACTCGCCGAGGTGCTCGAATCGGTGAAGAACTTTGACGAAGTGCTCATCTGCGACATGGAGAGCACCGACTCCACCCTCGAAATCGCCGCCCGTTATGGCTGCCGCGTGGTTACATTTCCCAAGGGAGACTGCGTGAGCGCCGAGCCGGCACGCACCTTTGCCATTCAGTCGGCTGCCCACCATTGGGTGCTGGTGCTCGATGCCGACGAAATTGTCCCCGAGGCACTTCGCGACTACCTCTACAAGGTGATTTCATCGCCCGACGCGCCTTCCGGACTCTGGATTCCGCGCAAAAACTACCGCATGGGGCGATTCATGCACAGCTATTACCCCGATTCTCAACTCCGTTTCTTCATCAAGGAGGGGACGGTGTGGTCGCCCTACGTGCACACGATGCCATCGGTGCAGGGGCGTGTTGAGCGCATCCCGGCTTCGAGAAGCGACCTCGCCTTCATCCACATTGCCAACGACTCGGTGAAAATGGTCCTCGACAAGATGAACGCCTACACCGAAAACGAGGTGGTGAAGCGCGCCGCCAAAAACTACGGCGTGGGAGCACTCCTCTGGCGCCCCACATTCCGCTTCTTCCGCTCCTACATCCTCAAGGGTGGCATCCGCGACGGCGTTCCCGGCTTCATCAGCGCGATGCTCGACGGCTTCTACCAGTTTGTAGCGGTGGCAAAAATCATCGAACACCGCCGCAAGAGCAAGTAGCCTCCCGGCTTGCGAGATAGTCATAAAAAGCGAGACCACCGAATGGTAGCCTCGCTTTGTGTTTTGTAGCGATGAGCCGAATTATTTGCGGGCGCCGAGTTGAGCGTCGAGCATAAAGATAGCGGCTTGAGCCTCGCCTGCATTCTTGATTTTGTCAACGATGCCTTGTGCGGTAGCCTCTTCTTCAACTTGCTCGCGAACAAATCCCCAGAGGAAGTCTTGCGAAGCCTTGTCGCGCTCGGAAGAAGCAACATCAACGAGGGCGTCGATGAGTTGTGATACATGACATTCGTGGGCATAAACGCGCTCAAACACATCGAGAGGCGATTTCCACTCGTTGTCAACAGCGTCGATAGCTTCAACGGTGATAACACCGCCGCGTTTCATCACATAGTCGGCGAGTTGCATGGCATGGTCCATTTCTTCGTCGGATTGTTTCTTCATCCAGTTTGCAAAACCGTCATAGCTGTTTCTCTTGAAGTAGAACGACATTGCAAGATAGAGATTTGCCGACCACATTTCGGCTTTAACTTGGTCGTTGATAGCCTTTTGTAATTTTTCGCTAATCATATCAATTTTATATTTTATATGTTAAACATTTTCCGGGTTGTAAAGATACAAATTTCGTGCCAAAAATGCTCTGTTTTGAACGATATAAGTAAAATTTAGCATTCTTTTCACTTACACTACGGCTCAAACGGCACATTTACCACTTTTTCGAGGTGGGGATACCACACACGCCCCTCGATATTGCCGCATCCACACTCGCGGAGCAGGTGCATATAGTTGCGCACTTGCTTGAGATGCTTCGGTTCCGGTTCGCCGAATTTGAAATCTATGACAATAGTGTCACCATCGGGTGTAGTTATGACACGATCGATGCGCCATGTGTCACCTTGGTAGATTATCTCGCGCTCTTTCTTCACCTTCAAGCCCGGGGCAAACCAGCCCGAAGGCTCCGGCTGACTCAAGAAACCGCGGAACTCCGCTTTTGTGGCTTCGGCATCGTTTTCGGGGAGGATTCCGCGCCTCACCGCCTTTGCCACAGCCCTGTCGATGTCGCCTGCAGTGGTGATATAGCTCATAATCTCGTGCTTGCACAGTCCGGCTTCAGCCTCATCGGTGTGGTGATTCTCGTCGTAACTGTCGCTCACACTGCGTGCCGAGGGGATGTATGCCGGCATATCGTTGGCGACATCCGAGGCATTGGGCGATGCGAGACTCTTCACGGGGCTTGTCGGGGAGCCATGCTCGTAAATCTCCTCAGGATTAAGGATTTCATCGATTAACTTGCTGAGATATAGTTCTTTTTCCGTTTCCTTTTTCTTCTCTTTTATGATATATGATATATGCAACTCGCGCACCGGGCGTGTGAAAGCCACATACGCTTTGTTGATATTGTCGAGCAGGCAGCGTTCAAGTTCGTCTTTGTAATCATTGTAGAACCCTGAACCATCTTTGATGTGCGAGGTGCCTACGGGAATGAGCGGAGGAAAATCGACATTCGGCATAAGGTCCTTTATCGTATTAGGCACAGGCATCCAAAGCACCGGGTTGATTTTCTTCAGGTCCCAATTGGCAAACGGGATGAGGACAATCGGAAATTCGAGACCCTTGGATTTGTGGATAGTCATCAATTTCACCGCATTCACATTGTCGGGTGATGAGATTGCAGTCTTGCTGCCGTCCCACCATTTGAGGAAGGAATGGAGGTCGGGTGAATAGCGCGATGTGTAATCAACCACAATATCCTGTAGCGCAGTGAGATAGTCGCAGTATCGGCTGCGCGAGCCTTCATCGACATATTTCTCGATAATCGACTCTACAAGGGCATATAAATCGTTGATTTCAAATTCGATGGCTGAGATTTCGGCATTGTCGCGGAAATTTTCTATCGCCACCTTGAGTGCTTCCGACGGCGACGCGCCGTTGTTGATTTCCGAATTGAAAAGCTTGATTATGCGAATACGGGCAAGCTCGTCTTTGCAATAGCGCCCCGATGTGGCTGTCTCGGTCTCCGGCGATGCCGCCTTTGTGTCGATATATCGCAACACATTGATAACCAATCCCACCGCCGGGCAGCCGGCAAGTGTGAGCATATCGTCGCTAATCACAGGGATGCCTTGTTGCATCAACTTATTCACTATTATCTCACCATCGTCGTAGGCATTCACCAGGATTGCTATGTCGCGGTAACTGTAGCCGTGAGCAATCACTTCCTTGATAGTGGCTATCGCGCCGTCTGCAACTCTCTCCTCGACTTCATCTTGGGCTCCCTTGTCGGGTCTGACATAGCGGTTCACCTTCACATATCCGGGTAAATCCTTCTTGTTAATATTCTGTGGGCAATTCTGGTATGCGCCTGTGATGAGCGGTTCGCTGAATTTTCCTATCAGTTTATCGAAGAAATCGTTGTTAAACTCCACAATCTCCTTGGCGCTGCGATAGTTGGTGGTTATTCCATCGTTTGAACCGCCGAGAATCTTTCCGCGAAAATCGTCGAAAATCTGCTTTGCGAGCAGTGTGGGGTCGGCATTGCGGAAACGGTAAATCGACTGTTTCACATCGCCGATAACGAGGTTGGAATTGCCGTTTGCAAGGCTTTCTTCGACAAGAAAACGCAAGTTTTCCCATTGCATTTTCGATGTGTCTTGAAACTCGTCGATGAGGAAATGGCGCAGGCGCACCCCGATGCGGTCGTAGATGAGCGGAATGTTCTCCTTGTCGATGATGTCGTGCAGGAGTTCGTTGGTGTCGCTGAGGAGAATCAGCGAGTTGTCTTTGCGAAACTCCTCCACATTGCTGCTCACCTCGTTGAGAAGCGCAAGAACGGGAATCAAAGGCTTGATATTCATCAAGTCGTAAAGCAGTTTCATTTCTTTGATTGCACCGTCAAACAGCGTTGGCGAGGCAGCGGGGCTCCCGCTCTTAAGGAAATAGTTGGGTCCTTTCTCTTTCGTCAGCTTTTCAAAGAGGTCGTCCATCTCTTTATAAGAGGGATTGGGTTGCAACTCCTTAAATTTGACATTACCTTTTATACAATTCCCAAATTCAGCTTTAAATCCATTTATAACCGAGTTTATATTGCCGATGCATTCTGCGATTGCGTTGCCGATTTCTTTGGTTAGTGTAGAAATGTTGGCATTCTTGAAATAGTCGGCAAACGCCTGTTTATTGGTCTTGTATTTCTCCGACGAAAGGAACTTTGAAATCTTATAGATGTTTGTGCCATCATTGTTGGGGGTGTTGCCGCGCGAGAAAACGTCCCAACTACTCCCATTGACCATTTTCGACATTGAATAATCCTTGATTATGTCCAATTTCCCCGGATTTGAGTCAATTCCTTGCGGAATGGCTTGCACCGCGGCACCGAGAACGTAATCGTCGTCGAGTTCCAGCCCGAAACGGTCGATAATATCCACCTCGTAGGCAAAACTGCGCAGCACATTTTGGAAAAATGAATCGATAGTGCTCACATTAAACTCCGAGAAATCGTTGAGCAGAGTTTCGAGCGCCTGTTGCGCCATCTCCTTGATTTCCTGCTCCGGTTTCTTCAAGTCATTGACCAGCAATGGCATAAACTTACTCTTCTCTATCCCCGGCGTGCCATAGCGGGCAAGAAGATGCAGCTCCTTCACGATACGCTCCTTCATCTCCTCGGTCGCCTTGTTGGTGAAAGTGATGGCGAGGATAGAGCTATGAGCGTTGCGCAGCGACTTCTGCTCGTCGAAAATCATCTTGATAAACTCGAGCGCAAGATTGAATGTTTTTCCGCTTCCTGCCGAAGCCTTAGTGATTTTGAGCATCTTCATCATTATATGATACGCGCCTTGTGGCCCTTTGAAACCAGATATTTTTGCACTTTCTCGCGCACATCGCCTTGGATAAGAATCTCACCGCCGCGGGCAGAGCCACCGGCGCCACACAGCGCCTTAAGTTCCTTGGCGAGAGCCTTTAGCTCCTCGTCAGAGCCGTTGAAATCGACGATGAGAGTAACCGCCTTGCCGTGGCGATTTTTCTTGTCGAGCATTATTTTGAGGTTTTGCTTGGCAGCCGGAGCCTCCGCTTGAGGTTCATCTGGTGAAACGGAATCAGGGTCGATATTAAACGCGGCTGCAAGTTGGTCTTTCCAATCAAGTTCCATAAAACAAAGTTTTACAATATTTTTACAAAGATAGTGCAAGCCGAACGCAATTGCAAAGAAAATTCAAAGATTTTTTGAGACTGTTACTTGCAGATTTTCAAAATATCTCTAAATTTGCAATCGAGACGCATCGAAGGTGCGCCAACAAACCAAATTTATTAACCAAACACATTATCTTATGAAGAAGTATTTAGCAGAAATGGTGGGCACAATGGTGCTCGTGCTCATGGGCTGCGGTAGCGCAGTATTTGCCGGCAATGTAGCCGCTGAGGTTGGCACCGGAGTAGGCACACTCGGTGTTGCCCTCGCATTTGGTCTCTCGGTTGTGGCAATGGCATACGCTATTGGCGGCATCTCGGGGTGCCACATCAACCCCGCCATCACCCTCGGTGTGTATCTTTCCGGACGCATGAACGCCAAAGACGCCGGAATGTATATGGTATTCCAAGTAATTGGTGCCATCATCGGCTCGGCAATCCTCTACGCCCTCGTTTCGACCGGTGCTCACGAAGGACCCACATGCACAGGCTCCAACGGCTTTGGCGAAGGTGAGATGCTGCAAGCATTCATCGCCGAGGCGGTATTCACCTTTATCTTCGTACTCGTAGTGCTTGGCGCAACCGATGAGAAACGCGGAGCAGGTTCGCTTGCCGGACTTGCAATCGGACTCACCCTCGTCCTCGTTCACATCGTCTGCATCCCCATCACAGGCACATCGGTCAACCCCGCACGCTCGATAGGTCCGGCTATCTTCCAAGGAGGCGAAGCCTTGAGTCAATTGTGGCTGTTTATCGTAGCGCCGTTGGTAGGAGCAGCCCTAAGCGCAGGTGTGTGGAAAGTCCTCACCTGCGAAAAATGCGATAAATAATCCCCGGGTGCGACACCACACCGCCCTCTCTCTTTGACTGAGGGGGATTGAAATTGAAAATAAACAGCCTCGAGCCGAATAATCAGTGCTCGAGGCTGTATTTTACCCATCACGTCTCTACCGCCGGTAGAATGATTCATCATCGAATAATGATTTATCACCCATTGTATTGGCGAAATTTGATTGGGCGGACGCTGCGCTGCTAACGCAGCTCCACCGCCACACTTGCGCTCACCGCGCGCTGCTAACGCAGCTCCACCGCCACACTTGCGCTCACCGCGCGCTGCTAACGC
>JBJEKB010000252.1:0-328 GCA_051878395.1 Muribaculaceae bacterium | reverse complement strand
AGCGCACTCACGCGCCAAAGCGCGTGCCGCTACACGCCTCCGAAAGCCACAGCGTGGCGTGCCTGCCCATAACCCCACACTTACGCAGTTGTGTGGGGTTCAGCACAATAGATAGAAAAATGTGTGCCAAAGGTACACCCCTTGAAACCACAAAGCCTCTCCCCAGCGCTGCTCACGCAGCGCTCACACCAAGCCACAGGCGAGCGTCAGCGAGCCCCTCCGAGTGCTCTGAGTGCTCCGAGAACTCCGACCGCTCCAAGAAACACCACACCAGCTCCGCCATCGGAGCACACGCACCTTGAATCCCCTTGCCGACAGCGCCGCCGCA
>JBJEKB010000251.1:0-2211 GCA_051878395.1 Muribaculaceae bacterium | reverse complement strand
AACGACCCCGAGATTACAAATCACGTGCTCTGGCCAACTGAGCTAAAGAGGCGTTCAATTCTTGTCCATCAGTCGTGGTGGACTTGAATCGGGTGCAAAGTTAGGCATAATTTTTGATTCACAAAATATATTCCACTATTTTTTTTCATCAAAAGCGCATTTTTTCTTTTATTCACATTTCAAATTCCCGGCAAAAAGCGGGCGCTCGAAGTTGAGCGCCCTGAATTTCAAACTTTTATCACAATATTGGTGAAAAATCAGTTTTTCTGAGATTTTTTCTTCTCCAACTGGCGTTTGAGAGCGTCGATGTCTAAATCCACTGCCTCCTCAAATGTGTCGGCTATCTTGGAGGCGTACAAATCCTCGTGTTGCGGCATCGTAAGTTTCACCGCTGCCTCTTTGTTCATCGAGGTCTCGGGCTTCACTACTTTGAGCGTTACCTCCATCTCTGTTATCTCATCGAAATGACGTGCCAATTTTTCTGCCTTCTTGTTGATAAAGGCTACGAGTTTTTCTGTTACATCAAAATGAATGGCTTTAACTTTTACTTCCATATCATCCTCCTTTTTTTGTGGCTCGTGGATGAGCCTGTTGATAATTATGTTTTAGTTCACTTATTGTAATGTGGGTGTAGATCTGCGTTGCCGACAGATTTTGGTGACCCAACAATTCTTTCACGCTATTGATTTCGGCGCCGTCGTTGAGCATAGCCGACGCAAACGAGTGACGCAGGACGTGGGGGCTTCGCTTCTCCAGCCCGGTGGAAGCGAGCGCGTTTTTCACCACGCGATACACCAGCCCGGGGTATAGCGGCTCGCCACTGCCGCGCACGAAGAAGAGTTCGCTATCGCCCACCTCGCGATTGCGCAGGCGGCGGTAAAGCTCGATTTTTTCGGCGAGCACGGGGGCAAAGGGCACTATCCTCTCCTTGTTGCGCTTGCCGAGCACCTTCAATTCGCCTCGCGATGTGCTCACGTCGCAATCCTTGAGCCCTACAAGCTCGCTGCGGCGGATACCGGTGTCGTAAAGCATCTCGACAATGAGGCGGTCGCGCACTTCCTCGAAATTCTCGCCGTCAATTTCCTCGCCGAGCACTTCGTCCATGGCGTCGGGGCGGACATACTGCGGGAGCGGCATCTTCGCCTTGGCAAGCTCGACGCTATCGCAAGGGTTCTCCTCAATCACGCCGGTTTTCATGGCATACTTGAAGAAGGCGCGCAACGCCTGGAGCTTGCGGTGCACACTGCGCAACGACAGCCCGGAGGCAGATAGCGAAGCCATCCAAGCCCTCACGTCGCCGGTGGTGATGCGGCGCGCGTCGATGCTGTTGTGAGCGAGCGTGGCGGTGCAATCGCCTCCCGACAAGAAGATTACGAATTGCGAGAGGTCGCTACTATAAGACAAAACGGTATGGGTTGAAAGATTCAACTCATACCGTATATATTTTATAAATGTCTCAAACAGTGTCATAGTAGCGTCTTTATTTGTTCCGACGCCTCTAATTTACACTAATAATTCGGAATTTCCAAATTTTTCGACAAATATTTGCTTTATTTATTATTCTTCGGCAGTGCGGAGTTTGTTAACATAAATCGCTTTCATCATTTTTTTGCGATTTGTAACAGATGGCTTTTCGAAAGCCTGACGAGCACGGAGTTCTTTTACAATACCTGTTTTTTCAAATTTTCTTTTGAATTTCTTCAAGGCGCGTTCGATGTTTTCGCCTTCTTTAACTTGTACGATGATCATTTTGTATAGTTTTTTTTGTTTGTTATTATTGTTTAGTTTAGTTTCCGGCATTGACAGCAATGCCGCGCTGTGCGCTGCATCATGTCGCCGCACCGGGGGCGGCTTGTGGGATAATATGTTATAAAACTCTTATATTCTGCAGGTTATAACAACAACCTCCTCTCAATTTGCGGCTTGGGTCTCCCCTCGCCTTTTAATTGCGACTGCAAAATTAGCAACTTTTTCATTTCCACGCAACTTTCAGCGCAATTTTCCTCAAAAATTTTTGTTCGTTCCCGCCAAAAATATTGCCGGAGGAGAAGTGCTGCCGGTGTCGGGGAACGACATCGGCAGCACTATATATTATATAGGTGTATTACTTACCGTCGATTTCGCGGAGGAGTTCCTCAACCGCCACACGCAACTGGGTGTCTTCTCCCTTGACTATGGTTTCGGGCGAATTTGCCACCTTAACATCCGGCT
>JBJEKB010000250.1:0-2227 GCA_051878395.1 Muribaculaceae bacterium | reverse complement strand
ATCCCGAAGTGAAAACCATGTATCCCGTTCCGCGCGGCGATGTCAACACCGTCATCCCCGCTCGCCAGCACATCCTTTTCTGGGCTGACGGCGAACCGGAGCGTGGCACATTCCACTTGAATTTCAAACTTACACCCGGACAAGACAATTGGATAGGTGTTTATGACGCCGACGGCTTGACTCTTATCGACTCAATCACAGTACCCGCCTCCCTTGGCAGCAACCAATCGTTTGCACGCAAAGTGGATGGCAAAGGCACAGGCATTGAGGCATGGAGCATCCGCGAAGGCCACTCAAATAGTTATGTAACCCCGAGCAGCAACAACGTGATTATCGACACCAACGCCAAGAAAGAAGGCTTCAAGAAGCACGACAGCCATGGCTTTGCAATGGCACTTATGGCAATGTCGGTGGTATTCTCGGCGTTGCTCATCCTCAGCCTCGCATTCTTGCTTGTGGGCAAATTGAGCGAGAAAATCGCTGTCCGCAACAAAATCGAAGCACATGGCGACGATTCTGCCGCAACACAAGGGGCTACAACATCTGTCAAAGGTGATTCAGGCGAAGAAATCGCCGCAATCTGTATGGCACTCTACGAGCATCTCAATGTTCACGACAACGAGGACACCGTTCTCACCATCAACAAGGTGAAACGCGCCTACTCGCCGTGGAGCAGCAAGATTTACACATTGCGCGACATTCCCCGCAAATAATTTCATTCATAAACACATTTTACTATCTAAAAATCAATGAAAGAGTATAAGTATAAAATCAATGGTAACGAATATAAGGTTACCGTTGGAGACATCGACAACAATGTGGCTCAAATCGAAGTGAACGGTGTGCCATATAAAGTTGAACTTGAGGAGAAAGCCGCAGCCAAGCCGGTAGTAAAAACAGCACGTCCGGCAGCCGCTCCGCGCACAGCCGCCGGTGCCCCTGTAATCAGCAAGCCGACCACATCGGGTGGTGCCAACGCTGTGAAATCACCGCTCCCAGGCACAATTCTCGACCTCAAAGTGAACGTTGGAGACACTGTTAAACGCGGTCAATTGGTAGTAATCCTCGAAGCAATGAAGATGGAAAACAATATCAATGCCCCGAAAGATGGTGTAGTCAAAGCAATCAAAGTTGCCAAGGGCGACTCAGTGCTCGAAGGTACAGAACTAATCGTAATTGAATAATCTGATGGAGGAAACCACATTCATATCCTTTATGGGTAATAACCTGTCGAATTTCCTTGCATTCACGGGATTCGCAAATGTAACATTGGAACACCTCATCATGATTGTTGTGGGTATGTTCTTCTTGTGGCTTGCCATCAAGAAAGAATTTGAACCAATGTTGCTCGTACCGATTGGTTTCGGTATTTTGATTGGTAACATTCCTTTCTCACAAGGAATGGAAATTGGAATCTATGAAGAAGGCTCAGTGCTCAATATCCTTTACAATGGTGTGTCACGCGGATGGTATCCGCCGCTCATCTTCTTGGGTATCGGTGCAATGACCGACTTCTCCTCACTCATCGCCAACCCCAAGTTGATGCTTGTGGGTGCAGCAGCCCAGTTTGGTATCTTCGGAGCCTACATGGTTGCCCTCGCACTTGGCTTTGAGCCCGACCAGGCAGGTGCTATCGCCATCATCGGTGGTGCCGACGGTCCTACAGCAATCTTCCTTTCGTCGAAACTTGCCCCCAACTTGATGGGTGCCATCGCAGTGTCGGCATATAGCTACATGGCTCTCGTGCCTGTAATCCAGCCGCCTATCATGCGATTGCTCACCACCAAGAACGAGCGTCTCATAAGAATGAAACCGGCTCGTGCGGTGTCGCAAAACGAGAAGATTTTGTTCCCGGTTATCGGTTTGTTGCTCACTTGCTTCGTTGTGCCATCGGCATTGCCATTGCTCGGTATGCTCTTCTTCGGCAACTTGTTGCGCGAGAGCGGTGTAACCACTCGCCTTGCCAAGACAGCAAGCAACGCCCTCACCGACATCGTAACAATCCTCCTCGGTATGACAGTGGGTGCTTCGACACAAGCTTCGCAATTCCTCACCAAAGAAACAATCTTCATTTTCTTCCTTGGTTTCATGGCGTTTATCATCGCCTCTACTTCGGGCGTATTGTTCGTCAAGATTTTCAACCTTGTGTTGCCAAAATCGAAGAAAATCAACCCGCTTATCGGTAACGCCGGTGTATCGGCAGTACCGATGTCGGCACGTATCTCCA
>JBJEKB010000249.1:0-2245 GCA_051878395.1 Muribaculaceae bacterium | reverse complement strand
GCTCCGCGGCTCGGGCGACATCGACATCACCTCGCTGCACAGCGAAGGGGAAACTTCGTTGACCCTGAGCGGCAGCGGTGATATCAATGTAGGGAACATAGTTGCCGGCGAGGTGTCGGCGCATCTCAAAGGCAGTGGCGACCTCATAATCAAAAGCATCGATGCTGCCAACAAATCCACCATCGCCCTCAGCGGCAGCGGCGACCTCGATGTGTCGTCGGTACGCGCTCCGATAATCTCATCCTCACTCACCGGCAGTGGCGACCTCAAGGTGAACACCGCCATAGGCAACGAAGTGGAAATGGCACTTCGAGGCAGCGGCGATGCCAATGCCAAGACCATCGAGGCTTACAAATGCTCCGTTACCCTTGAAGGCACCGGCGACGCCTCGGTGAACTCGGTGAAAGCCGATGTAATCACAGCCACATCGTCAGGCTCATGCACCCTTTCGCTCAAAGGCTCAGTGCGCAAAGCCACCTACAAGGCATCCGGCTCAGCCGAACTCAAGGCTTCGCACCTCCTTGCTCGCGAAGTAACGGCTTCTTGCAACAAAAAAAGCGAGATTCAGCTCAACGCATCCGAGTCGCTCAAGTGCACCATCGGCGACAAAGCCACACTCAAATATTCCGGCTCACCGCGCATTTCTTGCTCCGGCAAGCAACCAATAGAATTATAAGCCAACCGCAGACTACTGTTTGATATACGACACTATTGCATCTAAACTTGAAAAACACATTTCTCATACCTTGTGCCGCCATGAACAGCGGCACTTTTTTGGTCGCCACACCCCCATTAAAACACCTCTGTGCCACGGCTCAAAAAATTTTTTGAACAAGACGAAAAAAAATAAGATTTTTTTTGTTTTGATTTCAAATATTTTTTCTACTTTAGCACGTTGATTTTTCAACATAATACCATTAATTACAACTTTAAAATACTATCAATTATGATTGTAGGCGTTCCAAAAGAAATTAAAAACAATGAGAACCGCGTAGGGATGACACCATCCAATGTTTATGAATTGGTTAAAAGAGGTCACACGGTGTATGTGCAACACACTGCCGGCGAAGGCTCAGGCTTCAGCGATGAAGAATATGAAAAAGTGGGAGCGAAAATCCTTCCCACCATCGCAGATGTCTATAGTATCGCCGAAATGATAGTGAAAGTTAAAGAACCTATCGAGCCTGAATATGACTTGATTAAAGAAGGTCAACTTCTCTTCACCTATTTCCACTTTGCTTCCGACCCCGAACTCACAGAGGCAATGCTCAAACGCAAAGCAATCTGCTTGGCTTATGAAACCGTACGCCTTGCCGATGGCTCTCTTCCGCTTCTCGTGCCGATGAGCGAAGTTGCAGGTCGCATGTCGATTCAAGAAGGCGCTCGTTTCCTTGAGAAACCACAAGGAGGCAAGGGCATTCTCCTCGGAGGCGTACCCGGTGTGCGTCCCGCCAAAGTGTTAATCCTTGGTGCAGGTGTTGTGGGCACAAATGCCGCCATCATGGCTGCCGGTCTTGGTGCCGATGTAACCATCATGGATATCAACCTCAAGCGTTTGCGCCACTTGAGCGAAGTGCTCCCGAAGAATGTACACACTCTCTACTCTTCCGAGCATAACATCCGCCAGGAACTCCCCACCACCGACCTCGTTATCGGTTCGGTGCTCATCCCGGGCGACAAGACTCCACACCTCATCACTCGCGATATGATTAAGTTGCTCCGCAAGGGCAGCGTTATGGTCGATGTCGCTATCGACCAAGGTGGTTGCTTCGAGACTTCTCACGCCACTACCCACAGCGACCCCGTTTATGAAGTTGACGGAATTGTTCACTACGCCGTTGCCAACATCCCCGGCGCTGTGCCCTACACTTCAACTCTCGCTCTCACCAATGCCACTACCCCCTACACTATCCGCCTTGCCGAAAAAGGATGGAAGAAAGCTTGCGAGGAAGACCCCGCTTTGGCTCAGGGCTTGAACATGGTGGAAGGAAAGGTTACTTTCAAGGCTGTTGCCGACCTCTATAACCTCCCGTTCGAGAAAGTTATCTAATCAATACAAACATCTTCGCAAGGCTGCCCGATTTCGTTCAGGCAGCCTTTTTTATCGTGGTCTTAGCAAAAATTTCGCTAAAATCATCGCAAATTGAAATTATTTCTATAATTTTGCCACAGAGAAACATAGCGGTTATTTTGGCCATTTTTCCGCTCTACGAAATCACCAAAATTCGCTATTTTTCCCACTTTA
>JBJEKB010000248.1:0-9284 GCA_051878395.1 Muribaculaceae bacterium | reverse complement strand
CTTTGGCGTTTACCATCACCGCTCACAACAACGAAATGAATGGTGCAAAGGTGATTTTCGACAGTTTCAATGGCTTTGCCGAACTGAAACAGCGCGCCGATGCCGCACAGTCGGTGATTGAGTACTACAAAAACATCTCCCTCAACGGAGACGACTCCCGAGCAGGCGGAAACGATATGTCTTCTCCTATCGCATTAGGTTTTGTGGAACTTTATCTCGCTTCCGACCAACTTCCCGAACTTTATTCTCCTAAATACCTCCCGGAATTGAAAAAGGTGGTAACTGAGAAATATGCCGAAAAAGAAAATTTTCCACAGCGATACATGATGTTCTCGCTCCGCAAATCCTACCTCTTGCAGGCTACTATTATGATTAATGAGAACTCACTATCGGCAAGCGACAAGAGCGAAGCGGTGGAGTTTGTCAACTCCGGTGGCAGATTTTCATCGGAGAATCAATTCAATCACATTAAATCAATCTTAAAACTTAAATAACTATGAAACGAGTATTATTCCTTATATTGTTCTTCAATATCTCATTGTATATTCTTTCAGAGAGATATGGCACGGTATATACACCAACAGGTGTAAGTGTTGAAGCTATTTTTGATAGACCTGAATTTAGTGCATCTCAAATATCAAGTCTTAACAGTTCTTATGCGACTGCCTTTCCACAAGCACTATTCCTGTCTAACGCATCAAACAAATACAATGCACATTCATGGGCATGGCACATGTGGGAAGGAGGTTCTGAATGTTGTATTAATATCTACGACCACATGGGATCGCCAAACTTGCCCAAATATTGGTCAAGTAATGGTGGATATGTCGAAACTACAGCCGCAAGAGCAGAAAAAATATTCTACTATGCCAGCAATTTATCGGCAGTCCCATCTACCGACATATCCGGATGGTATGAGTCAAAATGGGGAGGTGGTCCGAGAATGTGCCATGCACCTAATTATGGTCCATACAGCGATATGGATAAACGAGAGTATTTCGAAAGAGGAAGTCAATCAGGTGGAGGAGGTTCATCTACAACACCAACTACACCCCCTTCAATTGATACGGGACTTCTAAATTGCTCAAATGGAAACGGACCAATAGGGGTAAACATATCAGCCACTTATTCATCTCCTGTCATTTGGCCTGACAATTACACATTTGAATGGCGCATAGAAACAACTAAGGGTACCGATATAATTGGGACAAAAGCTACTATATCAAACCAAACTGTTAACTCGGCGGTAATCACATTCTCGGCAACAGGAGTATTTGAGATATATCTGACGATATATAACTTAAACGGAGATACTGTTGCAGAATACACTTTTGAACCTGCTGTTGAACTTTAACAATAAAAAAGTTCATTATTTAGTAAAAGTTTGGAAATTATTTGTAATTTTGTAAAAATAACCAACTAAAATTTCTTGGACATGAAAAGGACCTGTATATTAACGCTGTTTTGCGTGTTGTGTGGATTTGTTGCTATGGCTCAAAAGGAGTACAGCCGTCATGAAATTTATGTGGCATACGGATTATCTCCTAAAGGCAAAGAATCAAAGGGAATATTGGGCACTGACGATGTAGCTGGAGTTGCTTTCAGTAATGCCAATGAAGAAAATAAAAACACATTCAGCATCGGATATGCCTATTGTATGTCATCTCGCTTCTCGTTGGGTCTTTCATACACTTATTCTACCTACAAATCGGATGTTGTTCTTGGTAGCTCAATACCATTGGCAAATACTAAGACCACAAACCACATGGCTCTTATCAATCTTAAATTTCAATGGTTGAAGTATCGCAATTTTAGTCTCTATTCCCGTGGTGGTGTAGGTGCGAAATTTTGTTCAAAAGTGAAACTTTCCAATGTGAACGAAGTATTGTACACTCCCGAGGAACAGAAATCGAAGAAAATACTTGCATGGCATGTTTCGATAGGAGGTCTTGAATGGAGGTTTATCCCCAATCTTGCCGTGTTTGTCGAGGGTGGAGTCGGGATGCAGGGCAGCTTCCTCGCCGGCTTGCGCACCCATTTCTAAAAATAGACAATCATGAAACGACTAATAATAGCGCTGTTGCCGCTGATTTGCGCGGCAACAGCGTGGTCGGCAACAACCGATAAAAAGACCGCACCCGACACCACTTCCATGCTCGGAAAGGGGGTAAACCTCAGCGATGTGGTGGTGTATGGCAGCAAAGACGCTTTCGGCGTGCAGGAATCGCAAATGAGCGCAATTTCGGTGGGCAAGCAGCAGATTCTCGCCGTGCCGGTGTTCTTTGGTGAGCCGGACGTGATGAAGACACTCCAAAAACTCCCAGGTGTGCAATCGACCAACGACGGCACCGCCGGGATCTTGGTTCGCGGTGGAAATTACGACCAGAACCTCATCACTCTCGATGGCTCCACACTCTACAACGGCGAGCACCTAAAAGGGTTTGTATCAGCCATCAACCCCGACGTGGTGGGCAATATCAACTTCTACCGCGGTGCATTCCCTGCGCGTTACGGTTCAAGGCTCTCGAGTGTTATCGACATAGGTGTGAAAACAGGCGATTTCAACCGTTGCCATGGAAATATCTCGCTTGGAATGCTTGCCTCGCGCATCCAAATCGATGGTCCGATATGGAAAGGACACACATCTTTCAACATTGCCGCCAGAGTTTCCTATTTCGACATGGTGGCTTACCCTACTCTTGAAAGATACTATGACAAGCCCGACTGGATGAAGCCATTTTCCGACATGGATTTCTATGACATCAATGCCAAGATTGTGCACCGTTTCAGCCCGGCAAGCCGTCTATCGGCTGTGTTTTATTATGGTAAAGATTGGGTGAAAACCGAGCCGACAAAAAACGTCGTTTTCAACACAACATTTTATTTGGATAAAATCAAAGATGAAGATAAGATTGAGCATGACAACCGTCGCGAGAACTCCTCAAGGAACAATTGGGGCAATATCGTGTCGAGCATCTATTGGACCTATCAGCCTACCGATGCCTGGTGGATGAACCTAAACCTCAGTTACAGCCGTTACAAATATCTTCTCACACAAAACTCCTACCTTAAATCGAGTGTGCGAAACTACATGAAATATGAATATTTCTTCGAGGAAACATCAAAAATCACTCACCATTCCGAGATAGATGACATAGCACTCACGTTCGACTCCAAATACACTCGATTCGATAACCACTTGCTTAGATTCGGCGGAAAAGTGTCGCTCCAAAGACTCAATCCCACTCAAGATGTAACCAAGCACTCTTTTGCAAAGAGAATCAATTTGGAAAAATACCCGAATTACAGATTTCTTCCGTTTTACAAAGAAAAGGAGTTTATAGATTATTGGCTTGAAAAGACAATCGACATAGACACTGTGTTTGGCAAGAGCACCAACATCTACCATGCATCGCTCTATGCCGAAGACGACTACACCATTACTTCGCAACTCAAAGCCAACATCGGTTTGCGCCTGTCGCTCTACAGCACCACAGGCAAAAGCTATTTCTCGGCAGAGCCTCGAGTGTCGCTCAGATGGCTGTTCCGCGATGACATGGCGCTGAAATTCTCCTACAGTCGCATGTCGCAGGCTGTGCGACTCCTCCAGAGCAACAACCTCGTGATGCCGTCCGATACCTGGGTGCCTATAACCGACCGTGTGCCGCTCATGTACAGCGACCTTGTAGCACTCGGCTACAACTACGAGATTATGCGAGGATTCAACCTCTCGGTCGAGGGCTACTACAAGACTATGAGCAACGTGCTCGAATATCGAATGGGTTCGACCTACACATCGGGTAGCGGCGACTGGCAAGATATGACCGCAATTGGCGATGGACGCTCCTACGGCGCTGAATTCCTGCTCGAGAAGAAGCATGGCAAGACCACCGGATGGATTAGTTACACCTGGTCTAAATCGCTCCGCTCTTTCGACCGTCCCGGCAACCTCATTAATGCCGGTTTTGAGTATTATGCAGGCAACGACCACCGCAACAACTTGAATGTAGTGATAATGCAGCATGTACCATTGTCAAGAGTATGTTATTTCGACTTCTCGGCATCGTGGAGTTATATCACAGGTAGGCGCGGTATAGTCCCCGACATAAACATATACGGCGGAATGCCCGATGAATACGATCCATTTGGCAACATTTTGGACGGTAGCGGATATTTTGATACTATTGACCGACCCTCAACATCTACAGGATTGACACAAAACCCAATGGGAGGACAATATTTTTCCAAACTTATCCAATTGTTTACATTCAAAGGCGTCAACCAATATAAACTTCCCGACATTCACCACCTCGACCTCGGGATCTCATTCGGTGTTAAGCACGATTATGGTGAGAGCATATTCGGAATAAGCGTTTATAACGTATATAACCGACTGAATGTAAGCAGTGTAAATATAGGTTACGACAGCCATTATAAGAAAACAATGCTCAAAGGCATCTGCTACTTCCCGATTATGCCATCAGTCAACTACACACATAAATTCTAACAGCAATGAAACATCTTCTCACTCTCATAATCGCTTTTACACTTGTAACAATCCTTGCGCCATCATGCGAGGTGCCAATACAATTCGATGATGTCCCGGAGGCTATAACGGTGGATGCAATGGTGTGCCCCGACACCGCTATGGTAGTTAATGTGTCAAAGACATTCGGCTTGAGCAACTCTCCGGCATATCATTTCATCGATTATCACGACTATTACACCTATCACGACTCCGTTTATGACACACTCGCCGTTATCGACAACGCCAAAGTGATGCTCACGGTAAATGGTGGCTCGCCGATACAACTCATGTACAATCCGCAAAAGCATCACTATCAAAGCAATTACTTCCCAAAAGAGGGCGATGAAGTATCTTTAGAAGTGTCGGTGCCCGACTCTATAAATTATATCCCGGTGAAAGCATCAACCACAGTTCTGCCCGCTCCCGAATTTGAAGTGCTGTCATACGTTTCGCTTTACTCCCCTGTAGATAGAGGATTGTTCGATCCAAATAAACCTTACGACATTCAAGCAGATGACACGGTAATGGAAATTACGCTAAAACTTAAAGACAACCCGCGAGAGCACAACTTCTATCGCCTCCGTGTGAGAAGTATAGCAGACAATTGGCAAACCGACAGCGTCAAAGCCCCCGACGGAACATTAATCCGCGTTGACAGCACATATTGGGCATACATGTCCGACATATTCACATCAAGCGACATCCTGTTCCTTGATTACAATATTCCAAATGCATTTGGTGGCTGGCAAGCCAACTTCAACTATATGTTCGACGACTATCTCTTTCGCAACGGAGAATACACCGTAACATTACAGTCTCGAAAACGCATTGCCGACAACCCGAGGGTGGTAGTGGAATACTACAGCGTTACGCGCGACCTCTATTCCTACATCTGCTCCGTATTACAATACCGCACCCACACCGAAGACATCTTCTCAAACCCCATCGGCATTCACACCAATATCGAAAACGGCTACGGAATCTTCGGCTCAATGAACTTCACCCGCCAAACCCTCTTCTTCAACGACCCCGGGAACAAATAATGTACCATGGGGCTATGAAACAGCAAATCATCCGACAATTCATAGCCCCATAACCTTTTTTACCACACCTTATTTCTTTTTGAGGGGAATTATCACTATCTTCGCAGGGTAATTCATCCTTTATCGCTATGAGACATATCATTTTTTCTTTAATCCTTATCCTTGCCACAGCGGTGGTGCGCGCCGACAATCCTAAACGCGAATTTCGCGGCGCGTGGATTCACACCGTGGGTCAAGGGCAGTATGCCAAACAATCAACCAAGGAAAACCAAGCCTATCTCATCTCGCTACTCGACAAGTTGCAGGCTGCCGGAGTTAACGCCGTGGTATTCCAGGTGCGTCCGCAAGCCGACGCTTTCTACAAATCGGAACTCGAGCCATGGAGCCGCTTCCTCTCGGGCACACAAGGTGTAGCACCCAAACCGGAGTGGGACCCGCTGCAATTTATGGTGCAACAATGCCACGCACGCGGCATGGAACTCCACGCATGGCTCAACCCCTACCGCGTTACATCCAACAACAAGGAGGTGCTCGCCAAGAATCACCTCTACCACAAGCATCCCGAGCTGTTCTTGCGCTATGGCAAGCAAATCTATTTCGACCCGGGACTCCCCGAGAACCGCGGATTCATCTGCTCGGTGGTGAGCGACATAATCAGCCGCTACGACATCGACGCAGTGCACATGGACGACTATTTCTACCCCTACCCCATCAAAGGGGAGGCGTTTCCCGACTCTAAATCGTTCAAGAAATATGGCAACGGCAAGTCGCTCGACGACTGGCGTCGTGAAAACGTGAACCTCCTCATCCGCGACCTCCACAACACCATTGCAGCCACCAAGCCGTGGGTGCGACTCGGCATCAGCCCGTTTGGTGTGTGGCGCAACAAAAAAGAAGACCCCAACGGCAGCGACACCAACGCCCTCACCAACTATGGCGACCTCTATGCCGACGTAATCCTGTGGACCCGCAACGGCTGGGTGGACTACATGATGCCGCAGCTCTATTGGGAACTCGAGCACCCGCGCGCCTCAACCGCCGTGCTCGCCCACTGGTGGAACGAAAACGCCAACGGCCGCCACATGTATTTCGGACAATCGGTTAAAAACATCATGGACCACCCCGACTTGGCTCCATCGACCGAAACCAACCAATTGGGGCACAAAATCGAACTCTCGCGCTCGCTCGACAACGTGCAAGGCAACTGCTGGTGGCCCGGCTACACAATCACAAGCAATTACAAAGGAGTAGCCGACCTGCTTGCCAACGATTTCCAATCGACACCGGCAATCGTGCCCGCCTACACATGGATCGACGACATCGCCCCCGAAGAAGTGCAGGACCTCACCCTCAAAGGGAGAACACTCTCGTGGAAACGCGCCAAAGCCACCGACCCGCTCCAGCAGCAGCGCGCATTCGTAATCTACCACTTCCCCAAAGGGAAAGTGAAACTCGACCGCGCCGACGCCATCGTAGCCATAACCTACGACACATCGTTCATCCTCCCCGACAAGGTGAAAGGCGGAACGGTGGTGGTTACAGCCCTCGACCCGGTGAACAACGAATCGCCCAAAGGCACATCCCTCAAACTCAAATAGCAAAACGGTCCCTCGCGGGACCGTTTCCTCTCCACCCGGGGGTGGTTATTTCGATTTTTCGATGGGGATTTGGATGATTGAGAGCCAGTTTTCGGGGTTCTCCTCGTTCCAGATGCCATCGACATAGACCGTGCGCGGATGCCCTGCCACGCGGAAGCCCATCTCGTCGATGCGGCGGAACGCCTCGGCATACGACTCGCGGAATCGGGTGTAGGGTCCGCGGTGCTGCATGCAGAATGCTTCGGGAACCGCTTCCAGGTGCTTGAATTGCACGATTGGGCTGTCGGTGAGCGCTTCCTCCACCTGCTCGCAGTATTCTATATCCACATTTTCGGGACGATACTCCTTGTCGTGCTCTATGGTGAAGCAGTAGCCGTTGGGGGTGCAACGGCAGCCGAGGCGGTGCATCTCGGGACCGATAACATTAACACACATCTCCCCCACCGCGTCATATCCCGGAAGGGTTTCGCGATGCGATGCCACAATAATTGCGGGGAGCGATTGAATAGTGAATTTTTCCATTTTGTTGATGTTTTTGCGAGAGTGTATCATCTCCTTGAGGCGGCGCAGGCGTTCACCGAGGCTCTCAATCTGCCGCTCACACTCCAAGCATTTCGCCTCGAGCGCTTCCACGCATGGGGAGTGGGTGTCGTCATCATAGAGCGAGCCAATCTCCTCGAGCGAAAAGCCGAGGTTTTTGAGTGTGAGGATACTGTTGAGGCGCTGCATCTGCGAGATGGTGTAGTAGCGGTAGCCGCTGCTCTCATCCACTTCGGCGGGTATCAGCAGCCCGAGCGACTCGTAGTGCCGCAGTGTCTTCACCGTTACCTGCATCAAGCGAGAAAACTCTCCGATTTTCAATTTTGTTTCTTTTTTCTTCATCGCGCGACTTGTTTTTGCTTAGCGAGTGCAAAGTTAAAGCATGACGCAAGGTACGAGTCAAGAGTTTACGCCGAGTTTAACAATCATTAACCACTTAAATTTGTTAATTCGGTTAAATAGTGTGTACTTTGCAATGCTATAAAACAACTATTTTTTCTTTTGCAACTATTTATACTAAACATTTTAAATATTTCTGTATGAAAAAAGTATTTTTACTCCTTGCAGCCGCAATTTGTGCGACTACATCTTCTTTTGCCGTTACTTATGAACTCAACGGCGGACAGTACAACCCTTACGGATGGACCGACAAAGACGACATGCTCCAAGCATTCCTCAAAGATGGTGGCGCAGCCGAATGTACTCTCACAATCGCCGACTTCCAAGCCATGGTAACCAATACCACTGACGGTCTCCACAGCCCGGGGCTTTGCACTTATCTCACACCAACGGTGGTAGCTAATGCTTATGCCAACGCTGAGAAATGGGGATGGCTCGAAAACTATGTGAAGAGCAAATATGATGGTGTTGATGGTGTTACTTACTCTTCAGGTCACTATGGCGCAGGCGCTTTCTTTATCAGCGGTCAAAGCATTTCTTGGCCAAAAAGCCCGTCGTTTGTAGAATATGGTAAAGAAGAGAACTACTTCCCTGTATGGGGCTACACCTACGGCAACCCCGAAACAGTAACCGAAGAATTCACCCTCTATGCTCCTTACAAGGATGGCTATGAATTTGAAGGCTGGTTTGACAACGCTGAATTTGCAGGCGAGGCTGTTACCAAAATCACTGCCGAAACCGAAGGCACTCTCTACGCTAAATGGAAACTTCTCCCCGCTGTAATTTACAATATCGACGGCGGACAGTACAACCCATACGACTGGACTTGCAAAGACGACATGCTCCAAGCATTCCTCAAAGATGGTGGCGCAGCCGAATGTACTCTCACAATCGCCGACTTCCAAGCCATGGCAGGCACCGACGACAGTGTTGACGGTCTCCACAACTTGGGTCTCTGCAAATATATCACAGCTACTGTGACTACTGCCGTTTATACCAATGCTGAGAAATGGGGTTGGCTCGACAGTTATGTAAAGAGCAAATATGAAGGCACAGGATTAGCTTATACTACCAGTACTCACCACTATGGTGCAGGTGCATTCTTTATCAGCGGCGAAAGCACCGCTTGGCCAAAAAGCCCATCGTTTGTAGAATATGGTAAAGAAGAGAACTACT
>JBJEKB010000247.1:0-9352 GCA_051878395.1 Muribaculaceae bacterium | reverse complement strand
ATGATGGCTTTTCAATAGCAGTTATGTAATGCTTTCGGATAGCTGAATAGTTACTATCTTTGTCATATCGGTTAATGTTTGTTAATTCGACAATAAAATTACTGCAAATATTTGAACTTTCCAAATATTCTCCTTTTATTTGCATCATATTTTTACATCTTATCACAATAAGGCCGCGATGGCCGAAGGTTATAAGACCTATACTCCCGCTTCGGTGGGAGTTTTTTTTTGTGCCCATCCATTTTCTGTCGGCGGAGCCGATTTTCATCATGTCAATGTTCACGCGCACAAATATAATACATTGGGTGTGCCGGATTCGGGCACATGAAAGTTAAACTTTGCTTCATCTGTTAAATTTCTGCCATAAAGGCACAAAAAATGGCCGCCGGGGCGACCATTTTTGTGCTTGAGAGGGTAAAATCAGTATTTGTGTGCTGTTTCTTCCATTTCTTGTTCCGTGATGGGCGTTTTGTCCATTTTGTACCACACATATATTATATAGGCGGCTACAAAGGGCACCAAGAGGCTCACAACACTCATCACCGCAAGGGTGAATTCGCTCGACGAACTGTTTTGAATGGTGAGCGAACTCTGCGGGTCGAGAAGCGATGGATAATAGGGGGTGTTGTTGTATCCGGCGATGAAGAATAGTGCGAGCACCACAAGCACTGTGCCTATTCCGCTATACCAGATGCCGCAGGTAAACCGCTCCGAGAAGGCGGTGCGGATTATCGCGTAGAGCACTGCTACCACGCCGACGAGGAACAGGAGCAATACCCACCACATGTCGATGAAGTTGAGGAAATATTTGTAAGCCACTGTCTCGATTTTGCCGTCAGCGCTCACTTGGTAGCCATCGCTAAGGAGAAGTGTGCCGGCGACAATGAGGAAGAGAACCACAAACACCGCTCCGTTGTAGAGCACATTCTTTTTCTGCTGTGCAAACACCTCGGGAGTGGCAATGTTGTTGCAGAAATAGAGCGCGCCTTGTGTGCGTGCGAGAAACACGATTGCGAGTCCGAAGATGATGCTGTTCACGTTGAGCAGCGCCTCAAGACCGCGTGTGGGTGCCCAGCGCGAGATGACCGGTGCCGATGCATCGAGCAGGTTGCCTTTCTCTACGGTGAATTCCGCTCCATAGAAGAATGTCGATACTGCCACGCCAAGCATGAAGCAGCCCACAATGCCGTTGAGCCACAGGAATGTATCGAAAGTGCGTGTGCCGAAGATGTTGCCCGGCTTGCTGCGGTATTCATACGACACCGCCTGGATTACAAAGCTGAAGAGTATTATCACCCACAGCCAATAGGCTCCGCCGAAGCTGGTGGAATAGAACAATGGGAAGGAGGCGAAGAATGCGCCGCCAAACACTACAAGCATTGTAAACGACAGTTCCCATTTGCGCCCGAGTGAATTTACCATCATTGTGCGTGCTCCTTCGGATTTTGCGCCACACAGCAGTGTCTGTCCTCCTTGCACAAACAATAAGAACACCAACAGCGCTCCGAGCACCGAAATCAGGAACCACCAATATTGTTGAAGAAATTCGTAAGTTATCATAGTTGTATAATATTAATGGTTAGCGTTTAATATGTCGGTTTTCGACTTCTTGGAAATCTGATGAAGCATAATGCTCACTTCTGCCACGAGAAGGCAAGTGAAGAGGATTGCAAACAGCGTGAATGTGAGTTGAACCGAGCCTGCGCTGATGTCGGAGATAGCGGCGCGTGCCGGCATCAAGTCTTGAATCACCCACGGCTGGCGTCCCACTTCGGCTGTAATCCATCCTGCTTGGCTGCATATCCACACCAGCGGGATAGACACGATGCAGAGCCATTGCACGAGCCATGAGCCGGTGAGCCACTCTTTCTTCTTATATATGAGCAGGAGCACAAAGATGAGCACTGCAAAGAGGAACGAGCCGAGAATCACCATAATGTGGAAGGAATAGAACACGAGCGGGATATTGGGTATCGCATCCTCTACACTATCCATATATCCGTAGCCGAAGAATTGGTAGTCGGCTTTGAGTGCGGTGTGTGCCGCGTCCATTGCCGCTTTGTCGCCATTGGCTTTTGCTATGTCGAAATCGCATAGCGCGGCGTGGGCTGCTTTGCCTCGGGCAATTCGCTCGGCGTAGGGCACGGTGTTGATTGTGTCGCCGTCGGCGTTGATGTCGCGACCCTCGATGATGTCTTTCACACCGGGAACAAATGCGTTGAAGTCGCCGCGTGCAAGGAAGGCGAGACCGCCGGGGATAGAGATGTCGAAAATATACGGGTCTTCATCGTTGTTGTATTTCTTCTCCGGGTTTATGATTCCGGCTGCAACAATCGATTGTCCTTTCTCTCCCGAGTAGAGACCCTCCATGGCGGCGAGTTTCATCGGTTGCACTCTCGACACCACCTTGGCAGAGCCGTCGCCGAATCCCATGGTGAGAAGCATACCGGCAAGTCCAACCACGGCACCGATTTTTGTGCTCATAATAGCCATTTCGGTGTTGCGCTTCTTGAGAAGCATCCATGCGCTCACGCCAATGACGAAGATTCCGGCGAGTGCCCAGCCGCTGAACACGGTGTGGAAATATTTGTTCACTGCCACCGGCGAGAATGCTACCTCCCAGAAATTAGCCATCACATTGCGCATTTGGTCGGGGTCGAATTCCATTCCTGCCGGATACTGCATCCACGAGTTGGCTACAAGAATCCACAGTGCCGAAATGGCGGCGCCAAGCGCTGTGAGCCATGTCGAGGCGAGGTGGAAGCGCTTGCTCACCTTGTTCCATCCAAAGAACATCACCGCGATAAACGTCGATTCCATGAAGAAGGCGAGGATGCCCTCGATGGCGAGCGGTGCTCCGAAGATGTCGCCTACAAACCAACTGTAATTCGACCAGTTGGTGCCGAATTCAAATTCGAGGATAATACCGGTGGCTACGCCGATTGCGAAATTGATGCCAAACAAGGTCATCCAGAATTTTGTGATGTTGAGCCACTTGGTGTCGCCTGTCTTCACATAGTAACTTTCCATTACCGCTACGATAATCGAAAGTCCGAGTGTCAGTGGAACGAACATCCAATGATACATGGCTGTGAGCGCGAATTGCGCCCTCGACCAATCTACTACACTAATTAAGTCGTTCATAAATAATAATTTTTAGTTGAGTTTATTTGATGATTTCATTTCTTCAAGAGTTCGGTGCGCACATGCTCGGCGCGTTCTTCATCGCTGTCGAAGCGGTTCAGCAGGTTTGGAAAGAAGAACAGCTTGAGTATGGCAAACATTATGAACAGTTTTATCAATATTATCAGCCACAATGTCTTGCCCACTGTCATGCTGCGAAACCCTTCGACATAAAAATTGAATATGCGTGCCGGGAGCGAGCGTGTTGCTTTGCTTGTGTCGGAATTAGGATTCATTAGGTTGTTGCTTTATTGTTTATGCCGGACGTACTCCTCCGGTGAACTATTTAACAAAGGTATCCAATGATTTTCAAAAATCAAAACAAAATCTGCTTTTTTTCGCTTTTTGCTTCGATTTCCCGGTTTCTCCTGTCCACTTTTGTAAATCGGCATTGCCGTGCCCGGCATTTCTTTTTTCTCTTAATTAAATTCTCTTAAAATAGCCGCCGCTTCGGTTTTATTCGCTACCTTTGTGTGAAATTTTTAAATTGAGTAATTAAAAAAGAAGAAAACAATGGCAAATTGGTTTGAATGCAAGGTTAGATACACCCGTATTGTAGAAACCGGCGAACAAAAGAAAGTGAATGAGCCTTACATGGTCGATGCCCTGTCGTTTACCGAGGCTGAGGCTCGTATTATCGAGGAAATCCAACCTTTCATCTCGGGTGATTACACCATCTCGGCGGTGAAGCGCACAAATATCAGCGAAATCTTCTGGGACGAGACAGGCGACAAGTGGTACAGCGTGAAAGCGGTGTTTATTGTCATCGACGAGCGTTCCGGTAAGGAGAAAAAGACTGCTACTCACTTCCTCGTGCAGGCAAGCGATTTCCGCAACGCCTACGACAATTTCATGGAGGGGATGAAAGGCACTATGGCAGATTTCGAGGTCGCTTCCATCTCCGAAACTCCTATTATGGATGTCTATCGTGAAGATTTGAGCGGAGCCAAGCCCGCCGAAACCACTGCGGAGGGTTAGGCAATGAACTACGCCCATGTCGAGGATATTATAACAGCACTGCGTGGCGAGTTGCCCTCCGAGGTAACTCTCGTGGCGGTGTCGAAATTTCATCCCATCGAGGCAATCGAGGCTGCTGTGAGGGGAGGGCAGGAGGTGTTTGGCGAGAGCCGCGCGCAAGAATTGGCGCAGAAACACGCTGCTTTGCCTCACCTCAAGTGGCATTTCATCGGGCACCTTCAATCCAATAAGGTGAGAGCCGTGGTTCCCTACGTGTCGCTCATTCACAGTGTCGATTCGGTGGCGTTGCTCCACACCATCGACAAGGAGGCGGCACGCATTGGGCGCGTGGTGGATGTGCTGCTGCAACTGCATGTAGCGCAAGAAACCACCAAATTCGGGCTTACTTGCGACGAATGTGTCGCTCTCGCCGATTCGGGCGTGTTGGCGACTCTCGGCAACGTGAAGGTGCGCGGCGTGATGGGCATGGCTACCAATACCGACGATTCGGCTGAGATTGCAGCCGAGTTCAAGAAAATCCGCTCGGTGTTCGACACCCTCAAATCCTCATTCTATCCCACCGACGACGCTTTCTCGGTGGTGAGCATGGGGATGAGCCACGACTACAAAATTGCCATCGACTGTGGCAGCAATATGGTGCGAATTGGCACCACAATTTTCGGCGAGAGGGAGTATTGATTAAAAAATCCCCTCTTTTGCCGTTTTTTTATAACCAAAATTGGTTGCGCATTAAAAAAATGCTTAACTTTACAATCGCTTAGAAGTGCGCCCGTGCGCCTACGCGTTATAACCTGAAAATTAATTTTAATCATAAACTAAATTCAAATCTAATGGCACAAAAATCTAAACAATGGGCTGCGATTATCATGATGATAGCCCTATTCGCTATGATTGCCTTCGTGACCAACCTCTGCTCTCCGATGGCTGTCATTGTTCAAAACCAATTCGGTGCGTCCGAACTCCAATCCCAAATCGGCAACTATGCCAATTTTATCGCTTATCTCGTTATGGGTATCCCTTCGGGTATGCTCATCGTTAAGTTTGGCTACAAGAAAACTGCCTTGCTTGCGCTCATTGTCGGCATTATCGGTATGGCGCTCGAGCTCCTCTCCGGTACTATGGCAAGCATGTGGGTTTATCTTATCGGTGCGTTTATCTCCGGTTTCTGCATGTGTATGCTCAACACCGTGGTGAATCCTTTGCTCAATGTCCTCGGTGGCGGCGGCAACAGTGGTAACCAGTTGATTCAAATCGGTGGCGCTTTCAACAGTGCATCTGCCGTAGCCGTATATATCATTATCGGTGCTCTCATCGGTGAAGTTACAAAGGAAACCGCCATCGTCGATGCCGCTCCAGCAATGTACATTGCCGTGGCTATCTTCGTTGCCGCTTTCATCGTGCTCGCTCTCACCAAGATCGAGGAGCCGAAACAAGAGCCTGTGAAAATGGAGCTTATCAAGGGTGCCCTCAAGCATCGCCATTTCGCTCTCGGTGCGCTTGCAATCTTCCTTTATATGTCGGTTGAGGTTGGTACTCCCACCTACATGATGAAATATCTCATCGAGGATGTTAACATCGCTGCAAGTGTCGCTACTCTCATCGCTGCCGTTTACTGGTTTGCAATGTTCATCGGCCGTTCGGTTGGTGGCGCTATCGGTGGCAAGGTTTCGAGCCGCGCTATGGTGGCTACTACAGCCACTGCCGCTGTAATCTTGATTGCATTCGGCATGTTTGCCACGGCATCTATCACTACAAGCGTTCCCGGTGTGGATTGGGCAAACCTTAACATCATCTGGGTTGAAGTTCCCGTTGGCGTTGCCGCTTTCATTTGCGTGGGTCTTTGCACTTCGGTTATGTGGGGTGGTATTTTCAACATGGCTGTCGAAGGTCTCGGAAAATACACTGCTGCCGCTTCCGGTATTTTCATGACAATGGTGTTTGGTTGCGCCGTGATGCTCGCTATCCAAGCTCAGGTTGTTGACTTGATGGGCGACTACCTCATCAGCTACATCATCCCGCTTCTCAGCGCCGCTTACATCCTGTTCTACGCTCTCATTGGCTCAAAACCTGCCAAGGCAGAATAGTCTCGTATTTATCTCATAATTTGTTGGCAGGAATCTATTTTTTCGTTCCTGCCAACATTTTTATTTTGTCGATTACTATTTTATTACTATCTTCGTGCAATTAAATTTATTTGCAATGAATCAAGACATAATGAAACATGCTGCCGACAATATCCGTATATTGGTGGCTTCAATGGTAGAAAATGCAAAATCGGGTCACCCCGGTGGTGCTATGGGTGGTGCCGATTTTGTTAATGTGTTATATTCCAAATATTTGACCTACGATCCTGCCGACCCGAAATGGATTGCCCGCGACCGTTTCTTCCTCGACCCCGGACACATGTCGCCGATGCTCTACTCGGTGCTCGCTCTCACCGGGAAATATTCTATCGACGAATTGCGTCAGTTCCGCCAGTGGGGGAGTGTTACTCCGGGACACCCCGAAGTGGATGTGATGCGTGGTGTTGAAAACACCTCCGGCCCTCTCGGACAAGGTCACGCAATGGCTGTGGGTGCCGCGATTGCCGAGCGATTCCTCGTGGCTCGCTTTGGCGAGGTGGTGGCTCACAAAACATACGCCTACATCTCCGATGGCGGTATCCAGGAAGAAATTTCGCAAGGCGCCGCCCGCATTGCCGGCTGCCTCGGTCTTAGCAACCTTATCATGTTCTTCGACAGCAACAATGTCCAACTCTCAACCGACGTCGATGCTGTTACCACCGAAGACACTGCCGCTAAGTACCGCGCTTGGAACTGGAACGTGATTGAAATCAACGGCAACGATGCCGCCGAGATTTCTTCCGCTCTCGAAACCGCAATCGCCGAGAAATCTCGCCCGACTTTGATTATCGGACACACTGTGATGGGTCTTGGCTGCGTTACTGCCCAAGGCGATTCTTTCGAAGGCAAATGCAGCACTCACGGGCAGCCGTTGAGCAAATCGGGTGCTTCGTTTGAGGACACAATCCGCTCGCTTGGCGCCGATGTCGAGAATCCGTGGGTGGTTTTCGACGATGTGAAGCAACTCTACGCTCGCCGCGCCGAGGAATTGACTTCGGTTGCCGCTGCTCGTAAGGCTGATTTCGTCCGTTGGGCGTCTGAAAACCCCGAAAAGGCAGCTCAACTCCAATCGTTCATCAATGGCGAATTGCCTGAAATCGATTATAAGGCTATCGCTCACAAGCCTAATATCGCCACCCGCGCTGCTTCGGCTAATGTGCTCAGCGTCCTCGGTGAGGTGATGAAAAATATGATTGTTTCTTCTGCCGACCTTGCCAATAGCGACAAAACCGACGCTTTCCTCAAGAAGGTGGGTGCCCTCGAGAAAGACAATTTCAACGGTGCTTTCCTCCATGCCGGTGTGGCAGAGCTCGCAATGACCGCTATTATCAACGGTATCGCTCTCCACGGCGGTTTGCAAGCCGCTTGCGCTACTTTCTTCGTCTTCTCCGACTATATGAAACCCGCTGTGCGCATGTCGGCTCTCATGCAGTTGCCGGTTAAATTCATCTGGACTCACGACTCGTTCCGTGTGGGTGAGGATGGTCCTACTCATGAGCCGGTTGAGCAGGAAGCTCAAATCCGCCTCCTTGAAGAGCTCAAAAACCATGCCGGACGCAACAGCCTCCTCGTGCTTCGCCCTGCCGACAGCGCCGAAACCACTGTTGCTTGGAAGATGGCGATGGAAAATCACGACACCCCCACTGCGCTAATCCTCTCGCGCCAAGACATCAAAGACCTCCCAAGTGCTTCGGGCGACCGCTACAACGACGCTCTCCAGGCACAGCGTGGCGGCTATGTTGTCATCGACGCTCCCGATTACAATGTGGTCCTCGTGGGCAATGGCTCCGATGTTTCTACTCTCTGCCAGGCTGCCGAAATCCTTGAGGCTCAAGGTGTGAAGGCAAGAATTGTCTCTGTGCCTTCAATTGGATTGTTCCTCAGCCAGCCGCAAGACTATCGCGACTCCGTGCTCCCGAAAGGTGCCAACATCATCGGTCTCACAGCCGGTCTCCCATCTACGTTGCTCACTCTGGTAGGCGACATCAACAAGATTATCGGACTCGACCACTTCGGCGCGTCAGCCCCCTACAAAGTTCTTGAGGAGAAGTTCGGCTTCACCCCCGAAATCGTCGCTCAGCGCATCCTCTCAATGCTGAAATAACAAAGCGCACTGCGCTCATTTCCAATAAAATATGGGGCATATCTAATTTGATATGCCTCATTATTGTTAGTCCCAAATAATTTGGGCATAATAGTCCGAGCCATCGCACACACAGCCATCGCTCCACTCTCTGCCTTCAATCTCGTAGTGAAAACTCACACTGCTATGCGGAGTAAGCACCCTCTTCGGTTCACCCATTCCTTCCGAAATCACAATTCTATCCTCATCTATTTCTTCGATAACGAGATTAGGGAAGTACTTTTGAGGGAAAGGACCCACTTTAGCAACCACCTCCTCGACATTCTCGTTCTCATATCCGGGACCATACGCAATCCAACGGTCTTTAGTGCATATCACCTTAAGAATAATTTCTCCTTCCATAACGATTTGATATTGGTAAAATGTTAGTATTCAAGTTTCCCGACAAATATAAACATTCTCTCGCATTTCTCCAAATCCCACCCATCCACTACAGCAAGAAAGTTAAAACCAGGTAAAATCACCAATTTAGTTGCAATCTGCACGCGCACCACATCTCTGCGCCCTATCTTTGCATCAAGAAATGCACATTGGCCCCATCTAACAACACAGAAAATAGCTTACGCAGCGCTCACACCAAGCCACAGGCGAGCGTCAGCGAGCCACCCCGAGTGCTCCGAGTGCTCCGAGATCTCACCCACACGCCATCGCCTGCACCAGCAGGCTTACGCCTGCAATACCGCGCAATGCGCTACCACATCACGACACTCACCCAGGCGATAGCCAGCGGTGGCAGCACCACCGCCACACTCGCCTCTACCGCGCGCTGCTAACGCAGCGCACTCACGCGCCCAAGCGCGTGCCGCTACACGCCTCCGAAAGCCGCAGCGCGGCGTGCCTGCCCATAACCCCGCTCTTACGCAGTTGTGTGGGGATCAGCACAATATAATATTGGCGAAGACGATGACCAAAGGCGGACATTTTC
>JBJEKB010000246.1:0-2277 GCA_051878395.1 Muribaculaceae bacterium | reverse complement strand
ATTTCATCGGGGCTGTCTTGCAAGTCGGCGTCCATTGTAATCACCACGTCTCCTTTTGCTCTTGCAAACCCGGTGTTTAGGGCAGGCGACTTGCCGTAATTGCGTCGGAAACTTATGCCTCCAATCGCTTTGTTCTTCTCTTGAAGGCTTTTAATCACTTCCCATGAATTATCGGTACTGCCGTCGTTGACGAAAATAATCTCATAAGAGAATTTATTCTCATCCATTACACGCTCAATCCATTTAGCCAATTCGGGGAGCGATTCCGCCTCGTTATATAGTGGTACTACAACTGAAATATCCATGTGAATTTATTGTTTATTTGTTTTAATTGGAATTGCTTTTGCTATAGATGATGTGATGAGAGATATTATCGAGCCCATAAAGGATGTGAGCCATATCATTTGTATCACATAATCTATTGCTGATGGCAACTGGTGCTGCTTGACTGCCGTCTCGAGCATCGTTACCATTTCACTGTTCTTAAACTCAGGAATTCCCTTGTATAATTCAAGAGCATTGTTCACTTGGTCGTACATGAATGTCGGGTTGATAAATTCCATATACACATAGGATGTAACGGCACAAATTAGAGAGCCGAATATCGAAATGAGAATGCCAAGCATCCATAGTGTGGAGAAATCACTTTTACCAAATTCGTCCTTATAGCAACGGCGCTGAAATTTGAAAATGACAAAAGGAATACCCAAAATCATAAGCAACAACGGAACCGAAGCCCAATTGTAATTGCCCATAATAAAAAAGAGTATAGCCAAAATGCTGATGTAAAGTCCAAACAACAGCCCGTCTTCAGCACCTCTTTTATATACCGATTTGATTGCCATGACCATTAATATTTTTGTGCAAAGTTACTACAATCGGGGAGAGTAACAAAATAGAATGGTTAATTATTTTCTATGCCTGCCACATTTTAGAAGAAAGCGAGAATAAATTCAATGGCGAAATATAAGCAAATAATGACTTTAAGCAGGGTTCCGGCAACGAATCCCACAAGTGCGCCAAGTGCGCTCTTCAAGGCATTGTCGCCGCTGTTGCCACCAATCAACTCGCCAAGTAATGCTCCGAGAAATGGCCCTAATATGAGTCCCATCGGAAGGAAAAACAAGCCAACAATTGTCCCGACAAGCGAGCCGTAGTTTCCCCATTTGGTGCCACCGGATAGTTTGCTCCCAATCATCGGCACAGTGTAGTCGGCTATTATCGTTATAAGTGCAAGAATGCCCCACACAATGAGTGCGCCTATTGAGAAATCGGCATAATCGGTTGCTTCGAGTAGCAGCAAACCGATGTATGACAATGGTGGTCCCGGTATTCCCGGAACGATACATCCGGCAATACCTATCACCATGCAGATAATGCTAAGTATTAAAAGTATAGTTTCCATAATATATAAATAACGGAAATTCGTGCCATTTATTTTAATAGTAGAGCCCCCGTCGTAAAGGCGGAGGCTCTGAAAAAAATGTGCAATGCAGAATTAGAAATCGTTGCGATATTTGTTGTAAATCATGCGAGAGAAGGAGAGGATGTCGTATCTCTTCACAGTCTCGATTTTCTCTGTGGAGTTTACCCAGTTGTTTTCAACTGCTTCGATTTTTGTCTTCATCTCCTGAGCGTCGAGTGTCGCATTGTTTTGAACTGCATCTATTAGAGTAGAAGTGTAAACTTCCCACCTCTTGGCATAGTAGTCATTGATGAGACCTGCCCAAGTGCGGCTTGCGTAGTCATTGAGTTTGCCGCCCCAAGTGGTGATGAGATTGCGCGCGTTCTTTTCGTAGTAGTCGGCAATTTCTGGGGTTGTGGCATAATTCCTTGCATCTTGAATCCATGGTTCAACCGAGCAGCGGTAATTAAATGCGTTGAGCGCATCGAGGTCGCTGAGCAGAGAGTGCAAAATTTCGGCATTGTAACGCATTGCGTTGGCATCCTGTTTGTAATAGGCAGAATCGAAACGATTCTTCACTTTTGCGAAATAGTTACCGAGCACTTGTCTTCCCACTGTGATAAGGTCGATATGAATTTCGTTTGTCGAGGCTTTATCTATGTCGAGAAGTAAAGACCATGCTTCAATCAATTTGTTATTGTCATAGTTTATGCCGATTCTCTTATCGTTATTGATGAGCGCCGGACGATAGTTGGGTAGGATTCCGAGAGTGCGGGGCACCTGAATATGCACATCATTGAAGAGGATATCCCAAGCCTTGCGCACATTCTCATTGGACTCTCCATAATGACGGTCGGCAAGGTGGTTTATCC
>JBJEKB010000245.1:0-9422 GCA_051878395.1 Muribaculaceae bacterium | reverse complement strand
ATGGGATGCAGTTTTAGCATTGGTGTGAACAATAGAACACCCGCTTCATTGCGTCTACCCCCATAACTTAATAGTTACATTTGTACAGTTATTAATCATCTAATATTAACTTAACAAAACCAAACATTTTTAATTATGGCAAACGATTTTATGGGCGTCGTGTCTGGTGGAGCTATACCGATAGCCTACAAGCCGAGCGGCTGGCAAACCACGGCAGGAGTGCTGCTAATCATGACTCAGGTATTATCACTTTTATACCCAATTATCCCAATATTTTGTAGCAGAAGTGGCAACTCATTTGAGATGATATCTTCTTTATATGGAATACTAAGTTGGAGCACTTTAGGATGTTATATTGTGGCATATATTCTGCTTTGCACTCAGCCACAGAATAAGGCAGCGAGAATAGGAGCCATTATAGCCATTGTAAGTGAGGTAATCACAGAAGTGGCAGACTACGGATACAACATATTTGGAACGACAGTAATCAGTATTTGTGTCGCAATAGCTTATATTGCATTCGTCTATGGCATGATGCTGATAATGCGCAATTGCAAAATTAGCCAAGCTTACACCAATTGGATTTACTTGCTGATTGCATTTTCTGCAATTTCAATTTTTAATATTTTCTTTTGGCGTGCGTTTCCGTTTCTTGAAATAAAAGAACATATAAGTAACCAATTGTCAATCGGTTTGTTATTTTATCTATCGGGAGTGTTCCTTATGATTGCCAATTGGAAGTTGGCACGATGTGAAGCGTTTAATGGAGAGAAAAATGAAACGGAGAAAGTGAATTTCGTTCCGACTGGCAAGTTTTATGCGGCTATAGCCGTTCCAGTGGTAATGGCACTAGTTTTTCTGCTAATCCTCTTCACTATATATCCTAACCCCTTAAACAATTAAGATTATGGCAATCAATAAAAATAAAGTGCTCTTCTTTCACGAATTAGAGGAGAAGTTTTGGGAAGAAAAGGTTGAATCAAACCACTACTTTGCATCGTGGGCATTAATATTGTTGTTCTTGCAGGCGCTCGTCACCATAGGCAGCACCGTGATTTCAAATACTTTTGATATTCAGATAAACATTTCGGTAGAGGCATTTGTCTATTCCGCTATCATATTGACTGGCTTGGTGACGATTGAGTCGATACTTGCATCGGCTAACGCAAAGATTGCTACGTTGCGTACGCTGCTGTTTATCAGTATGGCATTGTTGATGATTGTGGTAGCGGCGATTGTGTCAATGATAGTGATAATAGTGCTTGTAATTTTCGCAGCAATATTCGTATTGTGGATAATAGCGGCGATACTGGGCGGTGAAAGTGGCGGTCAAAAAGGAAGCAAGAAGTGGAGGCTTAGCGACGGCACGACAGTGACAGAGTCATCGGGTCTGCTGGGAGAGAAATACTATCGTGGCAACGATGGCAGAGAGTACGAACGCAACTCAGGTGACACATTCACACCTAAATGATAGAACCTACGGACAATTCATTAGGATACTTAAAAACTCTACACAGCCAAATCTGCGTGGAGTTTTTTGTGTAGGGGTGTTCATGGAAAAGATGTTTATTTAGTGGTTAAGCTTAAGCATCCGAAATTCCACCCCCATAAGACAAGAAAAGGCGGCACTCGTGCCGCCTTTCTATATGCCTGAAACCGAGGGGATTATTCCTCTGTCTCGGTATCGTCTTCTTTCATGTTGTGGAACACGTTCTGCACATCCTCGTCCTCCTCGAATTTATCGAGAAGTTTCTCGATTTGAGCGCGTTGCTCGGGAGTAACTTCCTTCACATCGTTAGGCACTCTCACGAAATCGGTGCTTTTCACCTCAAAACCATTGCTTTCCAAATAGTTCTGGATACCGGCGTTTTCTTCAAAAGGAGCGCTGATTATCATTTCGTCTTCATCGAGTTCCACTTCCTCTACACCGTAGTCGATAAGTTCGAGTTCAAGGTCTTCGAGAGAGATACCCTCTTTTGGCGCAACGTGGAAAACACATTTGTGCTCAAACAAGAACGAAAGGCTGCCCGAAGTACCGAGGTTGCCTCCGTGTTTGTTGAAGTAACTGCGCACATTAGCCACAGTGCGGGTGTTGTTGTCGGTAGCAGTCTCCACCATGATAGCGATACCATAGGGGCCGTAGCCTTCATAGACGATTTCCTTGTAGTCGGAGTAATCTTTGTCGGTTGCTTTCTTGATTGCTCTTTCCACAGTGTCCTTAGGCATGTTTTCAGCCTTGGCATTTTGCATCAAAGCTCTAAGGCGCGGGTTAGTGTCGGGGTCGGGACCACCAGCCTTGGCTGCAATGGTAATTTCCTTGCCGAGTTTGGTGAATACACGGGCCATATTGCCCCATCTTTTTAACTTTCTTGCTTTGCGATATTCAAACGCTCTTCCCATAAGTTATTATGTATTTTTTTGATTATGTTATTATCTCAATTGAGCACCGAGTTCTTTTTGAAGCGCGGTGATGATTTTTTGCATTGTTTTGTCGATTTCCTTGTCTTGCAAAGTCTTTTCGGGGTCTTGAAGAATCATGCTCACGGCATAGGATTTCTTTCCGGCTTCGAGATTCTTCCCTTCATACACATCGAATAGAGTGACTTTGCGCAACAAGCGGCGCTCGGCGGCACTGATTACGCGCTTAACATCGGCAAAAGTGATGTTGTTGTCGAGGAGCAACGCGAGGTCGCGTTTCACCGGTTGAGTCTTCGGGAGGTCGGCAAATGTTACCTTTTTCTTGGCAATCATCTTCATGAGCACATCCCAGTCGAGTTCGGCGAAATAGACAGGTTGGTCGATGTCGAATTTCTTGAGCATTGATTTAGCCACGATACCCATATATCCGATTGCCTTTCCGCCACGGTTGGCAAAAGTGAGGGCATTGCTCATCACATCGTTGCTTGTAGTGGCGATAGTGATTTCGTTTTCGCTGATACCGAGGCGGCTGAAGATGTTCATTACCACAGCCTTGAGGTCAAAGGGAGTGAGAGCGGCGGTCTTGTCGAGCCAGCTACCTTCCACTTTGTTTCCACTCATTGCCACACCGAGTTTTGTGCTTTCGCTGAATGGAGCGAGTATTTTGTCCTCGCGCTTAGCCGAGGCATCGAATCGATAGCAGTTGCCAAACTCATACATGCGCAAATTGGCGTTTTTGCGGTTGATGTTGTGAGCGAGGCTTTCGAGAGCACCGAAAAGCAAAGTTTGACGCATCACGCACAAGTCGTTGCTGAGCGGGTTGATGAGTTGCACGCAGTTTTCGGCGGGATAGGTAGCACAGTCGCTATAGTAACCTATCGCGCTGAGCGAATTGTTCATCATCTCGTTGAATCCGCAGGCAGTGAGTTGCTCGGAGATGAGGTTTTGCATGTCGTTCTTCACATCGGTAGCGCCTTTGTAGGAGAGCGATGAGTGCACCTCCTCGGTGAGTTCCACATTGTTGTAGCCATAGACGCGGAGAAGGTCTTCAACCACGTCGCATGGGCGCTGTACATCCACGCGATAGGTGGGGACGAGAAGTTTCAAGCCTTGCTCATCCTCCGCTTCGGTTACGATTTCGAGAGAATCGAGGATGCTCTTCACCACATCTTTCGGGATTACCTTACCGATGAGTCGGTTCACATAGTCGAAAGCGAGATAAACCGGGAATGGAGCCACCGGTGCGGGGTAGTTGTCGAAAATCTCACCGCAAATCTCGCCACCGGCACACTCTTTCACGAGGAGAGCGGCAAGTTTGAGCGCATAGGTTGTGCCGTTGGGATCGACACCGCGCTCGAAGCGGAACGAACTATCGGTGTTCAAGCCCTGGCGGCGCGCAGTCTTCCTCACGCTTGTGGGGTTGAAGTAAGCCGATTCAAGGAAAATATCGGTGGTGCTTTCAGTAACACCCGATTCGAGACCGCCAAACACACCGGCGATGCACATAGGCTCTTCGGCATTGCAAATCATCAAGTCGGCGGCTGTCATTGTGCGCTCAACACCATCGAGAGTGGTAAATTTCGCACCTTCGGCAGCTGTCTTCACCACGATTTTGCCACCTTTCACCTTGGCAAGGTCGAAGCAGTGGAGCGGTTGACCAATCGAGAATAGTACAAAATTGGTAATGTCCACGATATTGTTGATGGGGCGTTGCCCGATTGCGTGCAAGAGGTCTTTCATCCATTTCGGCGATTCCTTCACCTCCACGTTGCGGATTGTAACACCCGAATAGCGCGGGCAAGCTGTTGTATCCTCAACTGTCACCTCGATTCCGCCCTCTTGCTTGTCGATTGCAAAAGCATCGACAGCCGGTTTTTTGAGCGAGCATTTATATCCGTTTTGCTTGAGCCAGCAAGCAAGGTCGCGAGCCACGCCATAGTGGGAAGCGGCATCGATGCGGTTGGGGGTGAGATCCACCTCGAGGACATAGTCCTCGGTAACATTATACAATTCGGCAGCCGGAGTGCCCGGTTTGGGGTCGCCATCGAGGACGATGATGCCGGCGTGGGATGTGCCAACACCGATTTCGTCTTCGGCGCAAATCATACCAAACGATTCCACACCGCGAATCTTGGATTTCTTAATGGTAAATTCTTTATCGCCATCGTAGAGCACAGTGCCAAGAGTGGCGACAATAACCGATTGCCCGGCGGCAACGTTGGGAGCGCCACACACAATCTGCACCGCCTCATCGGGGTTTCCGGTGAGGTCAACAGTGGTAATATGAAGGTGGTCGCTGTCGGGGTGAGCCTCACAAGTGAGGACTTTGCCCACAACCAACCCCTTAAGGCTTCCTTTTATCGATTCCACTTTCTCAATGCCGCCTGTCTCAAGACCAAGAGAAGTGAGGGCGGCAGATAATTCGTCGGGTGTAAGGTCGAAATCCAAATAATGCTTCAACCAGCTGTAAGATATGTTCATAATTCTGTATTATTTTCTTGATTTATACCCTACCATAAATAGGGAGCTATGAAAAATCCTACAAAAGTACAAAGAATTTTTTATTTGAGCCACCTATATTCTTGATTTTCTACTATTACAGCCAAATAGCGTGGTATTTAAACGAGAAAAGGGCGGCAAGCCGTCCTTTTCCGTTGCCGAGAGAAGCAATTATTTTACCACTGTTTTTTCAACTTTCACAGAGCCGTCGGTGTAGTGGATGCGCTTGATAGCCAAGTTGCCTTCGGCAGGAACGATGCTGCGTCCGTAGAGGTCGAAGTATTCAACATTTTCGATGTCTTTGGCAGCTTCGACGCCCTCAACACCTGCAGCGTAGTCGATATACACGATGTTTGAACGGCGAGTTTCGCCACCACCGGTGTAGATTGTCTGTACACCCACTTTTTCCCAACCAAGTTCGTAGAAATAGATTGTGAAGCGACCAGTTGAGGTTGAGTACCAAATGTCATAATTGGGATCAGAGTATCCGTATGGGATGTCTGTGAGGTCGGCAGTGAGACCAACGTATTTATCGGGTGTGAAAGTGTAATGCTTGTCGTTAAGGATTACATTGAGGAACAAGTTATTAGTGTTCAAATCTTTACCATCTACATCGACAGTGGGGACAACTATACGAAGAGAAGTAAACTCGTTGGTGTTGCTGATTCCGTAGAACGATGGGTCGGCAGGAGTCATTGCCTTGTCTTCCTGTACAGTCATTGTAGGAGCAATGTAAGCCTCGATATAATAGATGTCTCCCTTACCGGCATTAACAACCACAGAAGCGGGATATTCAGCCTTAAATTCGGTGAAAGATGCGTTGGGCTTAACTGTTATGCTTGACACTTTGTCGAAGTTGAAATAGTTGTAAGCATCGTCACCTGTTCCAACTGTTTCCACTTTAGCATTGGCAGTGAGGGCATAAAGGTGAGAGTTGTACATAATGTTAATGCCCAAATATTGCTTGTCGGCAATGATGATATTGCCATCGGCGCCGATAGTACCCTTGATAGCGGCGGCGGAGTTTTCGGGGTTCAAGTGGTCGATATAGATGTCGATACCTGAGACGTATGCGTCAACCATTGCAGTAGCAAGCGAAGTGAGGTCGTCGCAATCGTCGTTGTAGGTCATCTTGAGCGGCATTTTTGTTGCATCGGCAGGGATTTCGGGAACAACATCGTTGCAAACCTTGTACTGAATGTCCCAGTCGCCCATGTAGAACCAACCACCTGTGGCATCACAGAGACCGATGATAGTGTTTTCATCCTTGTCTGCCCAAGTGAGCACGCCGTTTTTCCAAACAAATTTCACCGATTTCTTATCGGGGTCAACAACGAAAGTCTGATTGGCAGCATCGTATTTCATTACTTCGATGTAATAATTGTCGCCATAGTCGATAGCATAGAGTTGGTGACCGGGCATAACGATAGTGTCGTTTTCAGCCTTCTCGCACTTCACCCACGGAGTGCCAAGAGCCCAAACATAGGCTTGCGACAACAAACCTTTGACATATACAGCGCCATCTTTGCCTTCGCACACACCGCCAAGACCACCATCAACATGCTGATAATAAATATCGCCCCAACCCAAGCCATAGGCATCGGCAACGGCATACATGTTGTCATAGAGAACACCTTCGGGAGCGTCGGTGATTACAGCCTCTTCGCCGGCAGCCTTGATAGTCGCGTGGCGATCGGCAACAACATCGTTGGTGAGATACTGAGTGAGAGTAATGTCATGCATTTTCTCGGGTGAATGTTTCACTACAGCATTCGGGAGAATAGGTGCTGCCCAAGCCATTGCGAATGCACACACCATAATAGCAGTAATAAGTAAATTTTTCTTCATAACTGATATGTTTTTAAAGTTGATTGTTAAATACAGCTGCATATTTATACCAATTATTCGCAAATTCAAAACAATTATTACAAAAATTGCATTATAAGTAACAAATCGCCACCGGGAAGGCTTTCCGAGGAGGCGATTTGCATAAAAATTGCGAAACCGAGGGACTATTCTACATGCTGCACCGGTGTGCGCTCCGACACTCCGTTTTCGTTGAATGCCTCGATGCAGAAGTAGTAGTCTTGCCCCACAGTGAGCGATTTCATAAACAATTCGTTGTTGTCATAGACCATCCACGAACTGTAAAGTTTGTCGGGAGCCACACCCCACAGGATGTTGTAACCTTGCGCCCCCTTCACGGGAGTCCAACTGATTGCGATGTCGCGCTTGTCGGCTTGACGGACGAGTTTCAGCGACTTCACTTTCTGTGGAGCCTTGCCTGTTCCGTTGCCAAACACGCGAATTTCGGAAATAGCAAGCGAAGGCATAGGCATTTTCACATTTCGATAGCGAATATATCGCAGTGTTTCGGGCACATCGAGTTGAGTGTAGTCGTTTGGTGTGTCTTTGAAACTGTTGCTCTTGTCGATGATGGTGTGCCAATTGACTCCATCGGTCGAGCCTTCGATAGTGTAGCGGTGGTGGAGGTTGTCATAGCGACCATACATGTCGCTCTTGTAGTCGTGGAAATTCACTTGCACGGCGCGCACAGTCGCAGGGGTTTCAAGGTCGATAGTAACCCATTGCGAGGCATCGTTGCTCTCGGCAAGCCAGAACGACTTGGTTTTCTCGTCGGTGAGGCCCGCCGGCGAGTGCTCTCCCACATAAGACGATGCCGACACCGGCTTCTTGTAAGAAAGGAGCATCCAGCCGCAGAATTCGCCGCGCTTTCCGGCTACAGCGGGGGCATAGTGGGGATAGTCGCCGAAGCGAGTGTCGCAATACATCACACCGTCGTCGTCGAAGCCCATCGGGAACATGCACAATCTGCGCTCCCAACCCACGTTAATCGCCAGCGCCATAGAGGTGAAGTGCCAATACATATCACCGGGACCGAGCACAGTGCTTCCATGCCCCGCGCCATTCATAAAGCCGCCGGGCTTGTAGGACACCGGGTTGTGTTTCTGATAGGTGTAGGGACCCATTGGGGAATCTGCCACATACACGCCATCGCCATACACATTAAACTCAGTTCCCGGAGCGGCATATTGCATATAATATTTTCCGTTGTGCTTGGTGAGCCATGGACCCTCGATGAATCCGCCCAAATCGGTGTCGGTGGTGTGATTCTCGCCGAAGCGTTCCCAGCCGTGATTGTCGAGGTCGAGACCAAAGAGCTCTTTTGTCTCGGTTTTGGGGAGGAAACGACGCTTGGGGTCGAGTTCCATTCCGCGTATCGGGAACACATTGGATGAGCCCCAGAACATATATGCTCGTCCGTCGTCATCGATAAAGAGGTCGGGATCTTGCAAATCGAAGAGGATACCCGGCTCGGCTTTCCAATGTCCCGACTTCGGATTGTCGGTATAGAGCACGCTCATGCATCCCGAAGGGTCGCCACACACATAGAGCACCGAATCCTTGTAGTTGTGGGCTGCCGGAGCGTTGCAGCCTTGAGGATACCAGTCGCTCGACTTGATAAAGTCCCAGTTTTGGAGGTCGGTGGAATGCCAGTAGCCGTGAGAACGGGTTACAAACATATAATACTCACCACGAAACTCCACCACCGCAGGGTCGGCGCCCGAGCGATACGAAATGTCTTTAGCCGAATTGTAAATCATGTAGGTGTAATCTACATTTAAAGGATTGCAATAGGAATCCATCCTAAGATTGTGGGTAGAAGCCACCGTAGCCAATGCCGTGCAAAGAATTGCTGCCGAAAGAAATTTTCTCATGTTCGTTTTGAAATAAAGGTTAGTGTGTTTTTGTTTTAGTTATGATTCCACAAAGATAAGGAAAAATTTTAATGATTGTGCACTTTTTATATATGTTTAAGGGTATATTTCGTTGATTTGCTATTCATTTGCTATTCATGGCTGTAAAGATAGTGCAAATAACGTGCCGGATTCGGCATTGGAAAATATCACCACCGTGCTGCCTATGATTTTCCCATTCTGATTATAATAACTCCCTCATAAAAATGTGGCGTTACGCGCAAAAGTCCCTCATAAAAATGTTGTGTTACGCACAAAAGTCCCTCATAAAAATGTTGTAATGTTTGGTAATATGGTGATTATTACGTACTTTTGTAGCAATTATCAAAATCTGCAATAGAATGGAAAGAGAAATAATGACAGACCTCTTGAAATGGAGGGATAGAAGCGACCGCAAACCACTTATCCTGCTTGGCGCACGCCAAGTGGGCAAGACATATATACTCAAGGAATTCGGGAAGAGGTATTTTGAACAGACGGCATACATCAACTGTGATGACAACGAAATGGTGAAGGACTTGTTCCAGCCCGACTATGACATCAGACGCATACTGCTCGCCATCGGTTCCATAACAGGTGTCAGCATCCAACCGGGCAAGACCCTCATCATTCTTGACGAGATTCAAGAACTGAAAAGGGGGCTTAATGCCTTGAAATATTTCTGTGAAAACGCCCCGGAGTATCATGTGGCAGTAGCAGGTTCATTGCTCGGCATCACTCTTCATC